>NZ_WWJX01001364.1 GCF_009865215.1 Streptomyces sp. SID3343
CACCGGCCCGGACGCCTCGACGCTGCTCTTCCTCGGCCGGCGCGGCATGTCGCTCGGCGTGCTGACGCCCGGCCTGGCGGCGGCGGTTCGGCTGCTGACGGCGCGGCCGTGTACCGAGGACGACCTGCACCTCGCCGTGCTCGCCGACGACGGCGAGGCCGCCCTGCTCAAACTGCCCGTGCTGCTGCGGCGCCTGCGCGTGGGCGGTTGGCTGGGCACGGCCGTCGAGGTGGGCGGCCGGCCGACGCTCACCCTGCGCCCGCTG
>NZ_WWJX01001365.1 GCF_009865215.1 Streptomyces sp. SID3343
CGACGTGCCGCCGGAGCGGGAGGCGCCCGGGCGCGAGGCCCCCGGGCGGGATGTGCCCGGGCGGGATGTGCCCGGGCGGGCTGCTCCCGGGCGCGATGGGTACGAAGGCGGGTCGCCGACCACCGACCTGCGCAAGCGGGACGACGCGGCACGGGAGCCGTACGAACGGCGCACCGACGAGCGCGACGTGCCCGAGCGCGACGTGAGCGGGCGGAACGCGGAGCCGGAACCGTACGGACGGGACGTGGGCGG
>NZ_WWJX01001366.1 GCF_009865215.1 Streptomyces sp. SID3343
CCGGCCGACCCGGCGGCGGAGCGTCGACTGGGCCGGTCTGCTCGCGGCCCACCGGGCCGATCCGCTGCCCGAGGACGCCGCCGTGCTGCTCGCGGCCGATCCCCACTGCCCCGACGACCTCGTGGTCGCGCTGTACGAGGCCCACCCGGCGGCGGTCGGCCCGATCGCCCGTCCCTGCGTCGGCGTGCTGCGGGCCGCCCTCGGCACGCCCAAGCACCCCGCGC
>NZ_WWJX01001367.1 GCF_009865215.1 Streptomyces sp. SID3343
CGGGCGACTCGGGTGACCTCGTCGGCGAAGCCGGACAGTTGGTCGACCATCGTGTTCACGGTGTTCTTGAGTTCGAGAATCTCGCCGCGGGCGTCGACGGTGATCTTCTGCGACAGGTCGCCGCGCGCGACAGCCGTGGTGACCTGACCGAGGCTGCGCACCTGTTCGGTGAGGTTTCCGGCCATCGAGTTCACCGAGTAGGTGAGGTCTCGCCAGACGCCGGCGACGCCGAGCACCTGTGCCTGACCGCCCAGGCGCCCTTCGGTGCCCACCTCGCGCGCCACTCGGGTGACCTCGTCGGCGAACGCGGAGAGCTGGTCGACCATGGTGTTGACGGTGTTCTTGACCTCTAGGATCTCGCCACGCGCGTCGACGTCGATCTTCTTGGACAAGTCGCCGCGCGCGACCGCGGTGGTGACCTCGGCGATGTTGCGGACCTGGGCGGTCAGGTTGCCCGCCATGAAGTTGACCGAGTCGGTGAGGTCGAGCCAGACGCCCGCGACGCCCGGCACGACCCGGGCCTGACCACCGAGCCGGCCCTCACCGCCTACCTCTCGGGCGACCCGGGTGACCTCCGAGGCGAACGCGCTGAGCTGGTCCACCATCGTGTTGACGGTGTTCTTGAGCTCCAGCATCTCGCCGGAGACGTCCACGGTGATCTTTTGCGACAGGTCGCCGCGGGCCACCGCGGTCGAGACCTGGGCGATGTTGCGGACCTGGCCGGTCAGGTTGCCGGCCATCACATTGACCGAGTCGGTCAGGTCCTTCCACGTGCCGGCCACGCCGGAGACCTGCGCCTGGCCGCCGAGGATGCCCTCGCTGCCCACCTCACGGGCCACTCGGGTCACCTCGGAGGCGAACGCCGAGAGCTGGCCGACCATGGTGTTGACGGTGTTCTTGAGCTCCAACATCTCGCCGGAGACGTCCACGGTGATCTTTTGCGACAGGTCGCCCTGGGCTACCGCGGTGGTCACCCCGGCGATGTCGCGCACCTGCGCGGTGAGGTTGAAGAAGGCCGTGTTGACGGAGTCGGTCAGGTCCTTCCAGATGCCCGCGCCGCCGGGGACCTGGGCCTGGCCGCCGAGCCGGCCCTCGAAGCCGACCTCGCGGGCGACCCGGGTGACCTCGGACGCGAACGTGCGCAGCGTGCCGGTCATCGCGTTGATGGTCTCGGCGAGCTGGGCCATCTCGCCGCGGGCGGACACGGTGATGGTCTGGGACAGGTCGCCGTACGCGACGGCCTTGGTGACCTGCGCGATGTCGCGGACCTGGGCGGTCAGGTTGCCCGCCATGACGTTGACCGAGTCGGTCAGGTCCTTCCAGGTGCCCGATACGCCCTCCACCCGGGCCTGGCCGCCGAGTCTGCCCTCGGTGCCCACCTCCCGGGCGACTCGGGTGACCTCGTCGGCGAAGCCGGAGAGCTGGTCGACCATCGTGTTGACGGTCTCCTTCAGCTCCAGCATCTCGCCGGCCACCTCGACGGTGACCGTGCGGGTCAGGTCGCCCTTGGCGACGGCGGTGGTGACCAGGGCGATGTCCCGCACCTGCGCGGTCAGCCGACTGGCCATCGTGTTGACCGAGTCGGTGAGGTCCTTCCAACTCCCGGACACCCCGCGCACCCGGGCCTGGCCGCCGAGCTTGCCCTCGGTGCCCACCTCGCGGGCCACCCGGGTGACCTCGTCGGCGAACGCGCTGAGCTGGTCCACCAGGCCGTTGGCGGTACGGCCCATGCGCAGGAACTCGCCCCGCAACGGCTGCTCGGCGATCCGCAGGTCCATCCGCTGGGACAGATCGCCCTCGGCGACCGCGGCCAGCACCCGGCCGACCTCGACCGTCGGACGGACCAGGTCCTCCACGAGCGCGTTGGCCGCGTCGATGCTGGTCGCCCACGCACCCTCGCCCGGTCCCGGGTCGAGGCGCTCGGTGAGCTTGCCCTCGCGGCCGACCACGCGACGAACCCTCGCGAGTTCGCCGGCGAGGTGCTGGTTGCGCTCCACCATGTCGTTGAACGCGGCGGCGATCTCGGTCATGATCCCGTCGCCGGAGACGGTCAGACGCTTGCGGAAGTTGCCGTCGCGGACACCACTGAGCGCGGCCAGCAATCGACGCAGATCCTGCTCGTCGTCACGGACCCGATGGGTTGCCGACTGCCGTGCCTGCCCTGGGGAAGCCTTCGCCATCTCGCATTTCCTCCGCCGGACCCGATACGCCGCGACCGCCCTCGCGCCCGGTCGCTTGCCGTCGACAGTCTTTCACTCACAGGGTGAAGAGCAGAGGCGGTCCGCGACTATGGGGCTCGTCTCGGGCAACATCGGTACTTTGGAGGGCCCCCGACGGGGAACATCTGTCGAAATCGTGATGGATCCGTCACTGTTTGGAGGGGGTCCGCCCTATCGTCCGAAACCGATAGGGTGCGAATCTGCCGGACTGTGGAGCCGGATTCGTCCCCGCAGCCGCCGTTTGTCGCCGATGCGGGAGTGTATGGATCAGGGAACGAGCATGCTCATCACTGCCCGGATGAGCGCTGCCTTCGCACCCGAGGGCAGATCGGTCGCGGCGGCACGCTCGTTCGTCCGCAAGACGCTCGGAGACTGGGACGCCGGCGAGGTAGTGGACGACGCCGTCCTGCTCACCAGCGAACTGGTCACCAACGCGATCGTGCACGCCGGAACCTCTGCCGAGGTCTCGTGCGTGCGCTACGACGGCGGCGTCCAGATCGAGGTCACCGACCACTACCCCAGTCGCGAGTTGCCCGAGCCCGTCACCGGGTTCGACGACGGTGACGAGAGCGGGCGCGGCCTGTTCCTGTCGGCGTCGCTGGCCTCCGCGTGGGGTGTCGAATACGCCAAGAACGTCAAGCGGGTGTGGTTCCGGCTCGAACTGCCCGACGCGTCGTCGTCGACCAGTTCCGCCGGGCCGCTGCTGGCCGCCAACGCGTTGCCCGACGCCGCGATGCCGGTCCGGGTCGCGGTCGTACACGCCGACACGGGCAGGCGGGTGACGCACTGGAACGCAGAGGCGTCGCGGCTGTTCGGGATGAACGCCAAGGAAGCCGTCGGCACGTCGCTGGACGACCTCGTGGCGTGGCCCCAGACGCCCGGCACCGAACTGACGCTCGACGAGATGCTGGAGCTGTCCCGCTGGCAGGGCGCGTACGACGTCCGTCACGCCACCGGTGTTCCGCTGCGGGTGTTCGCGTCGCACGTACGGCTGCGCGACGCCGCCGGCGACCCGGCCCTGGTCGCCCTGCTGGTGCCGGCGCAGGCCCGTGCCGTACTGGAGAACCGCGACGGGGCTCGTGGTCGCCCGCCGGCGGCGGTGCCCGCGGACAGCGAGTGGGACGGGATCGAGGGGCTCAACCGCCTCGGTCTCGAGGACCTGCTGCAGCGCGCGGTGGAGCGGGCCCGCGATCTGCTCGACGCCGACTCGGCCTTCGTCCTGCTGGCCACCGACGACGAGAGCGAGATGGAGGTGCGCGCGACGACCGGCCTGCCCGGCGCGGCACACCGCCTGTCTCGGGTGCCTGTCGAGACCGTCGTCGGGCGCTACGGCTCGGCCCGGATGCCCGCCGTGCACGAGGACCTGGAAGCCGGTCCCGACGCGGTGCCGATCCTGCACGAGACCCGGATGCGCTCGGCGGTGACCGTCCCGCTCAAGGTCGAGGGCCGGCTCACCGGCACGCTCGGGGTGGCGTCGGAGACGGTCGCGCGCTTCGACAACGACGACGCCGCCCGGCTGCAACGCGCGGCCGACCGTCTGTCGCTGACCGTGGAGAGCGCGCGGCTGTCCGAGTTGGAGCGCATCCGACGCGGCTCGTTGTCCTTCCTCGCCGAGGCGTCCGACCTGCTGGCCGGCACGCTCGACCCGGAGATGACGCTCGCGATGATCGCCCAGATCGTCGTACCCAGGCTCGGGACGTGGTGCGCGGTACACACCGGCGAATCGCACGCGCCCGTGCTGAGCACGGTGTGGCACGCCGACGAGATGCGCACCGACGACCTGCGGGCGCTGCTCGACCAGGCCGAACCGCCACGGGCGCAGCCCACTCCCGGCGCTCGACGCTGGCTGGGCCTGCGGCATCTGGACCCGGAGACCGTCCGCGAGCACACCGACCTGGTGACGGGCGAAGCGGTCACCCTGCCGCTGGTCGCCCGGGGCCGGGGCATCGGCATGCTCACGTTCGGCATCCTGGCCGGCGACCGGTTCCGGCGCGACACCTTGGAGTTGGCCGAGGACCTGTCCCGCCGGGCGGCCCTGGCGATGGACAACGCCCGGCTGTACTCCGAGCGCAACTCCACCAGCCAGGCCCTCCAGCGCAGCCTGCTGCCGCCGGAGCTGCCCAAGGTGCCCGGCGTCGACGTCGAGGTGGTCTACCAGGCCTCCGGCGAGGGCAACGAGGTCGGTGGCGACTTCTACGACCTGTTCACGATCGGCGAGGACAAGTGGGGCTTCGCGATCGGTGACGTGTGCGGCACCGGTCCCGAGGCCGCGGCCGTGACCGGCCTGGCCCGTCAGGCCCTGCGGTTGCTGACCCGCGAGGGGCTGTCCGTACCGGCGGTCCTGCAGCGGCTGAACACCGCGATCCTGGAGGAAGGCCCACGCAGCCGCTTCCTCACCCTCCTGCACGGCCACATGACCCACCGCGAGGGTGGCGGCGTTCGGCTGAGCCTGGTCTCGGCGGGACACCCGTTGCCGCTGCGCCTGCGCCCCGACGGCACGGTCACGTCGGTGGCCACGCCGCAGCCGCTGCTCGGCGTCCTCGACGAGGTCGACCTCGTCCTGGAGACGGTGGACCTGGATCCCGGCGACGTCCTGGTGTGCGTGACCGACGGCGTCACCGAACGCCGTGAAGGCACCCGCATGCTCGGCGACGACGGCCTCGCCGAGGTCCTGTCGGGCTGCACGGGCCTCACCGCCGGCGCAGTCGCCGCCAGAATCCACCGCGCGGTGGAACTCTTCGCAGAAGAACAGGCCCGCGACGACATGGCAATCCTGGTCATGCGCATCTCCGGCGAAGACTGACCCGAGGACCGACAACACAGGCAGCAACGGCCGGGCCGAGTCGACCCTCGACCCGGCCGAACCGACGGCCGGGCACGCATGGACCCGACTCGACTCGACAACCCTCGAAGCGCATACCCGGCCCGGCCGAACACGCGTACGGCCCGACAGGCCCGAATCGGCCCGGCAGGTCCCGGCGTCGCCGGCCTGGATAGACAGGAAACCGACTCCCCCAGCCATGACGTTGCCGGACCGGCCGAACCGTCAAGCCGGTCGCGCACGCGTTACCCGCCCGGCAGGCCCTGACGCGATCGGGCGCAATCCGGCCCGACAGACCCGGCGTTACCGGACTGATCGGGCAGAAACCGACTCCACCAGCCATGACGTTGCCGGGCTGATCCGGCTGTCGGGCCGGCCGGATCGGGCGCGAATCGGCTCGGCAGGCCCCGGTGTGAGCCGACGCGTCCAGGCCCGATCGGCTCGGCAGGTCCCGCTGGGCCGACGCGGTCGGGGGCGCATCGGCTCGGCAGAGCCCGGTGTGGCGGGCTGGTTCAGAGGTGCGCCGACCAGCGCTGTTCGCCGTCCTGCCGGATGTCGGTGGGCGCCAGCCCCACCGCGTGGCCCACTGCGGCCGACGCGAGGTTGTCGGGGTGAATGTGGGCGCGGACCTCCGCCACTCCCCGCGCGCGCAGCCACGTCACCCAGGCGCGCGCCGCCTCCTTGGCCAGGCCCCGGCCCTGCCACGCGGTCCCCACGACCCACGCGACCTCGGCCACCACAACCGCGCTCGCCTCCTCCGTCTGTGGCGCCTGCGTCCACACCGTGGCCTGTACCGTGCCCACGAGGTGGGCTCCCTCGCGCAGCCGTACGACGCGGTTCAGCCAGATCAGTGCAGGATCCGGTGAACCCTTCGCCCAGCGCGCGTAACGAGTCCGCAGGGCATCGGCATCCTCCGGCTCGCCGCCGATGAAGGTGTGCAGCACACGGTCGCCGAGCACCTGGGCCATCTCCTCGGCGAACCCGACCTCGACCGGCAGCAGTTCGAGCCGCTCGGTCGTGAGCGGACCGGCCGTACCCAAGATCGTCAAGTCCGTCGGTGTCATGATCACCATCGTGCCGGCCCCTCACGCGACGAGACCGGTCGGCTCGGCACCCCGTGGGCCCCGGCCACGCAGCCGCAGCTCAGAGACGATCCGGGCAACGGTGGCCGGAAGGTTGTCCCGCACCTGGGCCGTCGGGCAGTCGAGGACGAGCCAGCCCTGCCCCGCCAGGCTGCGGGGCCGCGCCCTGACCCAGTGTCGATCCGCCGTCAGGTCCAGTCCCACGCGGGCATCCGGCCAGGCCAGCGCGAACCGGTACAGCACCCGCCCGAACGCGGAACGCACCTCCCACCCGACCTCGGCCGCAACCACCCCCGCGTCGGCGAGCGCGAGTCGCAACCGGGACTCCTCCTCCCCCGCACTGCGCCCATCGGCGAGCCGCACGGCCGCCGCAAGGCGCCGCCGCCCCGGATGGTGGGCGTAGCGCGCCGGCATCCCGGCCAGGGCGTCCGCCGGAATCAGCCCGGCCCGCAGAAAGGCGTCGAGCACCACGACCCCCGTATCGCGGTCCGAGACCCTGGCCAGGTCGGCCGCCGTGCGCACGGGCGACGTGACCGGAATCCCGGCGATCGACACCGTCTCCTCGGCGGTCAGGGCCATCACCCGAGCCCGGCAGCCGTGCCGGCGAGGCGGGGTGAACCCCACCGGCACGACCACCTCGACCGGCGCCGTGCGCCGCGCCCCGTCACGCGGGTCCGGCGGCGATCGCACACCGTGCAATTCGGCTGCGCTGCGCCCGCAGACCACGGCCCCGCGGGGCAGAACCATGACCGCGGCCCGAGCACGCACCAGCAGTGAATCCTCGATGTGCGCGCCTACATAGACCCCGTGCAGGACCCGGCGCACGTCGCCGTCCCGCACCAGGCGTCGGACGACCGACCGGCCGACCCCATGGCGGGCGGCGACGGAGAGAGTGAAGGGACGAGACAGCAGCGGGGCGAGATCGGTCGGCGTCATGCGGGTCAGTGTGCGCGCGTCCCCTCCACGCGTGCCCACAGTCGTCCACAGCCCCCGCGGTAGGTGTGACCATCACACACAACCTGTGGATCAACCGCCGGACCACCGATCACGGATCCAACCTCGACATCGAGAAGCCCAGCGCAGGCCCAACCGCCGAATCGGCCTCGGAGTCGAGCCCGAATCCGACCGCCGGCTCCACCCCCGAACCCGGCGGCGGGCCCGATCCCGGACTCGATCTCGAAACCGACCGCGGAGTCGAACCCCAGACTCGGTCCCGGAGTCGAACCCCAGACTCGATCTCGGAGTCGAACCCCAAACTCGGTCCCGGAGTCGAACCCAGGGTCGAACCCCAGAGTCGAACCCGGAGTCGAACTCGGAGTCGACCCTCAACCCGACCGCAGAATCGACCTCGACCTCGGACTCGGCCTCCGGGCTCGGCCTCTACGTTCGACGTCCACATTCGGCGTCTCGGTTCGGCGTCCGGGCTCGACCGCCGAGCAGATCTCCCGGCCCCGATCTCCAGGTTCGACCACAGAGCAGACCTCTGAAGCCGTTCGCAGGCCCGGTTGCACAGATCCGTCCCCGGAACCGACCGCCGTGCCCAACCCGCCGACGCCCTCTCCGCCGCGCCGCCCGGTCCCTCACCCGTCACCTCGCCGCGACGCTCACGCGGGGGTGCTCGCCGGTTCCGCCTTCTTCCCACATCCCTTCTTCGCTCGGTACATCACCTTCCACGTGGCCTCGTCCGTGACCCCCGACGGATCGAGGCCGCTGCATGTCTGCACCCATCGGACCCCGTCCGCCGTGGCCGGACCGAACGCGCCGTCCTCCGGCAGGTCTCCCGGGTGCCCGGTCCTGGTGTTGACCAGGCACTGCACCTGGGCGACCGCGTCGTCGTGATCCCCCTCGCGCAGTTCCGGCCGGTTGTCCTTCGCCACGTGATCGCACCGTGGCGCCGCCGCTGCGGTCGACGTCACGGGGCCCGTCACCCCCGCGCCCAGACCCAGTGCCGCGCACGAGGTCAGGGCCATCGCCGCGACCCGCCGCCGCTGCCGACCGCTCGACGTCGCGGTTGGCCGAGGCGGCCGAGGCGCCGGGGATGGTGCCCCTCGACC
>NZ_WWJX01001368.1 GCF_009865215.1 Streptomyces sp. SID3343
CGTCAGATCCGACGCCAACGGACCCAACGACCAACCGTCACCCGCGATGTGATGCATCACGACGAGGAGTGCATGCTCCTTGGCCGACAGCGTGAACAGCTCGACGCGTAAGGGGATTTCGGTCGCCAGGTCGAAGGCGTACCGGGCGCCCGCCTCCAGCGCGGCCGGCAGTTCGGTCTCGCTCGTGGGGGTGACGATCAACCTGGGCGCGGCAGCCTCGGGGGTCAACACCTGCTGGCACGGGACACCCTCGACCTCCGGAAACACCGTACGCAGACTCTCGTGCCGCG
>NZ_WWJX01001369.1 GCF_009865215.1 Streptomyces sp. SID3343
GTCCTGGCTCTGCTGGCCGCGGTGGTCACGGTCTGCTTCACCGCCGACGCCGCCGACACGGTCCGGCTGGAGGTGGGATCCGACGCGAGCGCGGCCGGCGTGCTGCAGGCCGCCGGGCTGTTGTTCTTCGCGTTCGCCGGCTACGCCCGGGTGGCCACCCTGGGCGAGGAGGTCCGCGACCCCGCCCGCACCATCCCGCGCGCCATCCCC
>NZ_WWJX01001370.1 GCF_009865215.1 Streptomyces sp. SID3343
GTCTGGTCCTGGTGACATCCGACGCCGTGGCGTGCGCCGACGAGGACCGCCGCGCGGACGGCGCCGGCCCCGGCGACGGCGCCCGATCCGGCGAGGCCGCGTCCGTACCGTCGCACGCGCCGGTGTGGGGACTGGTGCGCTCGGCCCTGCGGGAGAACCCGGGCCGCTTCGCCGTGATCGACATGGACGAACACCCCGACTCCCACCGGGCTTTGCCCGCCCTGCTGGCCGGCTCGCCGGCGGAGGCAGCC
>NZ_WWJX01001371.1 GCF_009865215.1 Streptomyces sp. SID3343
GGCGGCGACGAGGGTGGGCGTACGCCGTGAACGGGCCTGCCGGCGCGGGCTGTCGGCCGGGGCGGCGGAAGCGGTGGCGGCTTCGACGGTGAGGCGGGCGGATCGACGCGGTGCGCGGTGCGGCACGGGTCACCTTGTTCCCTCAATGGCGGTGTGGTGGCGATGTGACGCGCCGTCAGGACATCTGGTTCCCGCGCGTGCGCGCGGTCGGACCTCCGGGCCTGGTATGTGGTGACGGTCCCGGGCCGGCCGGCTGCCGCCCGTTCGCCTTGCCGGTAGGGCGTGATCGCCTCCACCCCGCTGCCCGAATCCCGCAGCCACCGCCGCGAACGTCACGGGTGGTGCGAGTGGGAACAAACCCGCCCGCCAACGGCGGAACCGCAACGCCCCGCCCATCGCCGTGTCCACCGGCACCGCGGATCCGCGGCACGCACACGGCCGCGGAAGTTCACGAACGCGCACCCGCCTGGACCGTCAGCCCCCGGGCCAACTCGGCGGCGTCCCGGTCGGACAACGGGTGATGCTCCAGCAGAAACCGGTACCACAGCACCCCGTAGGCCTGGTCCACCAGCAGATCCAGGTCCGCGTCCGGCGCGAACTCGTCGCCATGGCGCGCGAACAGCTCGCGCAGCGCCTCGCGCCGGGCCGCCGTGAACGTGCGGACGAGGCCGGCCGCGTGCGGATCGCGGGCCGCCTCGCGAACCAGCGAGCGCAGTACGGCCGCGGTGGACGCCCTGCCCGTGCCGCGGAAGGTGGCGGTCAGGAAGGCGGCCAGGTCGTCGTACAGCGTCTCGCCCGCAGGGGCCGACACGACGTCGCCCGCCAAACCGGTGAGGGCGTCGAGAAGTACCGCGCCCTTGGAGGGCCACCACCGGTAGATGGTCTGCTTCCCGACGCCGGCCGCGCGCGCGATCGTGTCGATGGTCACCGGTGCGCCGCCCGAGTCGCCGAGCAGGACGAGCACTGCATCGAGAATCGCGGTACGAGCGTCCTCGTTGCGGCGGCGGCCGGTGTGCGGGCGGCGAGGAGCGGTGGAGTCGGTCATGGGTTCACTCTAGCGGCTTGACGAGACTCGCAGTCTCGGTAATGCTTGTCGAGACCTAAAGTCTCGGCAAGTCGAAAGTCAGGCACCCATGGCCCAGTCCAGCGCGTCGTCGACCGATACCCGATCCACCACCACCGCCGGCACCGGCACCGGCACCACCGCTGCCCGCCCCCGTTCCCGCTCGCTCGACGGCCGGCACGTCGTGGTGATGGGCGGCAGCTCCGGGATCGGCGAGGCGACGGCGAGCGTGCTCGCGGCAGACGGTGCGGAGGTCGTCGTCACCGGCCGCGACCAGGCCCGGCTGGACGCCGCGGTGGGACGGATCGGCGGCACAACCACCGGTCGCCGCGTCGACGGCGCCGACCCCGCCCGGGTGGCCGAGTTCTTCGCGGCCTCGACCCGACCGATCGACCACCTCGTCCTCGCGCTCAGCGGTGCGTCCGGCAGCGGGCCGATCGCCGGTCTCGACCTCGAACAGCTCGCCGCCGGGTTCGACGGCAAGTTCTGGCCGTTCCTGCGCATCCTCCAAGCCGCGCTTCCCCACCTCGCGCCCGACGCCTCGGTGACGTTCGTGACCGCCGCCTCCGCTCGCGCGGCGTTTCCCGGTACGGCCGGACTCGCCGCGATCAACGGCGCGTTGGAGGCGATGGTCCCGCCGTTGGCCGTCGAACTGGCCCCGATCCGGGTCAACGCCGTCTCGCCCGGCGTGGTCGACACCCCGTGGTGGAACAACGTGCCGGCGGAGCAGCGCACCGAACTCTTCGCCGGCATCAGCGCCACGACCCCGGTCGGCCGGGTGGGCCGCGCGGAGGACGTGGCCGACGTGATCCGGCTCCTGGTCGGCAACGGCTTCATGAGCGGCACGGTCGTCGAGTGCACCGGCGGCGCGAACCTGGCGACGGGGCGCTGAGCGGAGGCGGTACGAACCCGGCGACGGGCGCCGGACGGAGGCGGCGCGAACCCGGCGACGGGGCGCTGGACGAAGACGGCGCGAACCCGGCGACCGGGCGGCGAGCAGGTCCGTGCGGCCGACTCCGACCGGGTGACCTTCGTCGACGACCGTGCCGCCGCCGGTGTTCGGGCCCTACGAGCCTTCGGACGCGACGACCGGCCACGGCAGTTCCAGCGGCTGCCGGCGCCACCACCAGCCGCGCGTCCGCAGCGCTTCGCCGGGCAGCGCGAGGGCGGCGCTCAGCGCGTTCCCGGCGTCGTCGCACGTCAGGGCGGTGAAGGCCCCGTCGATCTCGCGCACCGCGTCGGCCGCCGACGCGTCCGCGAGGTGTTCCAAGATGTCGCGTGCCCGTAGGTCGTCCGCGTAGAAGTCGGCCGGATACCACGCGAACGGCGGCCATCCGGCGCCCATCCGCACCGTCATCGACTCCCACGCGCGCAGCGCCGACCGCTGCGTGGCCACCGCGAGCCCGGCCGCGGCGACGCATGCGCTGCTCACCGGTGTCGCCATCTCGTGGTCGCGAATCAGCTCCGGCAGCGGCCCGACCGACACGAAGCGCAGTTCCGGGACCGGGAATTGGAGCCGGTCGATGGTGAAACCGGGAGTGGCCAGGTCGTCCACCGGCGTCTCGTCGTACACCCGAGCCCGCACCGACGTGCCCGCCGGCGTGGCCGCCCAGTACGCGCTGGGTCGGACCGTACCCGCGGAGAACAGCACCACGACCTTCAGTCGAGCGGCCAACGCGAGTGCCACGTCGTGTTCCGACGTCGGCGCGAGGCCGGCGGCGCCGCGGGCCCGGATGTCGAGGACGGCCGTGATGTCGCCGCGTGCGGCCGTGTACGAGCAGAAGACGTCGGCGGACCCGTCGCGTCTCGCCGTCGCGGACGAGGCATCGCCGCCGACGATGTCCACGCGTTCCGTCCGCACCCCGAACACGTCGGCGAGCGGGGGGCCGAGCCGGGCCGGTTCGAACGGTCCGGCCAGCAGCAGGTCGTAACTGGTTCCGCTGGTCACGGTCGATCGTTCTCCTCGTTGGTGCGCTCGGCCCGGTCGCTCGCGGTGGGATCGCCGACGAACTCGGGATCGCCGCCGATCCGCCGCCTGCGGCGACGACGTGCCGCGGGTGTGACGGCGGAAGTTCGTCCGGTGGCCCGGTCGAACCCGGGTGGGTTCGCGCGTGTCCACCCTCGCGAACCATCAGGACTACACGCCGACGACCGACGACGGCAACCGCCAACGGGGTAAAGGACTTTCGATGCGCGAACCTGCATCAATCACAGCAAATCGGTATGTTCATCGGCTATTACGTGAGCTTGGCATTCGACGTCAATCATGCGATATCTTCCCGACGTCCACGGGGGATGCCAAAACCGTGCGTGTCGCACATGGGTTCGCCGATCCCACCCGCCGGTGTCGAGGGATAAACCGATGTCACTTTCGCCGATCGTGATGCCCGCGGCCCCGCCGCGCGGCGCGAGCGCCCGATGGGTGGGCCGGGCGCCCGCCCCGGTGCGGCCCTATCTCGAACTCATGCGTCTGGACCGCCCCGTCGGTGCCTGGCTGATGATCCTGCCCGGCTGGGTGAGCGCGACGCTCGCTTCGGACTTCCCGCCCGACCTGCGGCTGGCGTTCGTCCTGTTCGTCACCGGCGTGCTCACTCGCAGTGCCGGCTGCACGATCAACGACATCGTCGACCGTCGCTTCGATGCCCAAGTGCCACGGACCGAGGGCCGGCCGCTCGCCGCCGGCCGCATTCCCGTCCACCGTGCCTGGCTCTTCTTCGCCGGGCAACTCGCCGCGACCCTTCTCGTCCCGCTCACCCTCGGCGTCGAGTTCTTCGGGTGGATGGCGCTCGGCTGGATCCTCATCCTGGCCTATCCGTTGATGAAGCGGATCACCGACTGGCCACACGTGTGGTTGGGGCCGACCATGACGTGGTTCGTGCCCGTCACGTGGATCGGCGTCACCGGAACGCTCGACGCCACGGGGCTGCTCCTGTACACGGGCCTGGGCTCGTGGGCGATCGCCTACGACATCGTCTACGCCCACCAGGACCGCGAGGCCGACGCGCTGATCGGCGTCCGGTCGGCGGCGGTTCGACTCGGGCGCCGATCGGTGCCGGTGATCGTCGGACTGTACGCGGTCACCTTCGGTTGCCTGCTCGTGGTCGGCGCGACGGCGGGACTTGGACCGCTCTACTGGCCGGCGATCGCCGTCGCCGGGGCACAACTGCGTTGGCAGGTGCGCACGTTGGACATCGACGACCCCGCCGCGTGTCAGCGCGTGTTCCTGTCGAACGTGCCGTTCGCGGCGCTCGTCCTGCTCGCCGCCGTCGCCGGCAAGGCACTCTGATGACGCTGCGCGTCGCCGTCGTCGGCGGCGGCATCGCCGGCCTGGCCTTCGCCGCCGCCGCACAGCGCCTCGGACTCGACGCGAGCGTTCGCGTGTACGAGAAGGACGGCCCGCCGCGCGAGAGCGAAGCCGGACTCCAACTCGGACCCAACGCGACACGCATTCTGCAACGCCTGGGCGCCGGACCGGCGTTGCGCGCGGTGTCCGCGCGACCGGACACGTTGGACTTCGTGCACGGCAGGGACGGCTCGCCGCTGCTGACGGTACCCGTCCGACCGGCCTACGCCGAACGCTTCCGGGCCGAGCACCACACCCTTCTCCGGGCCGACCTGCGCCACACGCTCACAGGTCTGCTGTCCGCCGACACCGTGCACCGCGAGCGGCGTTGCGCCTCGGTGACGGAAGAACTCGGCGGCGCTCGCCTACGGTTCACCGACGGCACGAGCGAGCGAGCGGACGTCGTGGTCGGCGCGGACGGCATGCGCTCGATCGTCCGGGCCCGAGACCGACCCGAACCTCCGCTGGTGCACTCGGGGATGGCCGCGTGCCGAGCCGTCGTCCCGATCGAGGCGCTCGATCGCCGACCCCAGGCATCGGTGCGGATCTGGGTCGGCGTCGGGAGGCACTTCCTGTGCTATCCCGTGGCCTCGGGACGCCGGCTCAACGTCGTGGCGATCGTGCCCGACGACCACGCGTACACCCACACCGACACCGACACCCGTGCCCAAGCCCACGCCGACCGAACGCCGGGCGCGACACCGGTCGTCGCCGAGGACTTGGCCCGCGAGTTCGCCGACTGGGACCCCGCCGTGGCCGCACTCGTGCGCGCGGCCCCCGCGATCCATCGAGTGCCGTTGCTGGATCGGGAGCCGTTCGCGGAATGGAGCACGGCCCACACCACGCTGATCGGCGACGCGGCCCACCCGATGCTCCCGCACCAGGCCCAGGGCGCCTGCCAGGCGATCGAGGACGCCGTAACGCTCGCCACGATGCTGCGCGCCGCCGACCGGCGGGGAGTGCCCGAGGCGCTACGCCGCTACGCCGCCCTGCGGGCGCCGTACACCGCGCGAGTCCAACGCGGATCCCGCGAACACGGCGCGTTGATGCACTCGGCCGACGGTGTGGCCCTGCTCGCCCGCTCGCGACCCGAGGACGTGCTCGACCTCGTCGCGGACACCTACGGCCACGACGCCGAACAACAGGCCCTGGCGGCGTCCGCCGGCTGACCCGGCCCCCGCGCCGACCCGCCCTCTCGGCGTCTCCCCGCTCCGGAAAGGTATTCACCCACCCATGTCCACCGGCGTCTTCGAACCGCCTGCCGCGGGCAGGTCCGCGAACGGCTCCGCATCGCCCGCCGCACCCGTGCCGACCGCTGCCGCCGAACCGACCACCGCACCCACCTCCGCCGACCTCGTGGGCCCACCCACCCCGCCGATGACGCCCGACCACCTGATGCGGTTGGGCCTCGGCTTCACCGCCGCGAAGGTACTGCTCGGCGCGGTCGAGGTGGGCGTGTTCACCGAACTGTCCGCCCGCGGCCCCCTGGACGCGGGCGCGTTGGGTTCCGCCCTGGGGTTGCACGCGCGCTCGGCCCGCGACTTCTTCGACACCCTCGTAGCCCTCGACCTGCTCGACCGAGCCGACGGGCGCTACGTCAACACCCCGACCACCGAGTACTTCCTCGACCGGGACAAGCCGACCTACATCGGCGACGCGCTGACCATGCTCGACGCGCGCCTGTACGGGTTCTGGGCCAACCTCACCGAGGCCCTGCGCACAGGCAGTCCGCAGAACGAGGCCGCGGCGGGCGGCGATCCGTACGCGGGCATCTACGCCGACCCCGCTCGGCGCGCCCTGTTCCAACGCGCGATGGGCCAGTTGTCCCGGCCGAGCATCGAGGCGCTCGCGGACCGCTTCGGGTGGGAGGGGTACGGCAGTGTCGCCGACATCGGAGCGGGGGACGGCGCCCTCGTGTGCCATCTGGCGAAGCGTCACCCGCATCTGACCGGCGCCGCGTTCGACCTGCCCGAGGCCGCGGCGGCCGTGGACGCCTACGTCCGCGCCGCAGGTCTGCGGGACCGAATCCGGTTTTGGCCGGGCGACTTCCACGACCCGGCGCAGGCGTTGCCGAGTGCCGACGTACTCGTCCTGGGGCACGTTCTGCACGACTGGGACCTCGCCGCCAAACGTGCGTTGCTCGCCAAGGCGTGGGCGGCGCTGCCGGTCGGCGGCGCGCTCGTGGCTTTCGAAGCGTTCCCGGACGACGAACGCCGGGCGAACCCGATCGCGCTGCTGCTGGGCCTGAACGTCCTGATCGAGACGCCCGCCGGGGCGGCGTGCACCATCGCCCAGTGCCGCGAACTCGTGGCCGAGGCGGGCTTTCGACACATCCGCGCCGAACCGCTGGCCGGCCCCGAGTCGATGGTGATCGGCGTCAAGTGACTGCGCGGGGCCGCTCGGCGAACCGCGCCGACGCCGAGCGCGCGCACCGCGACGCCGAATCCGCCGACCCGGCCGCCGGGGATGTCCGTACGCGTTCGCCGGGCGTGTCGGATCACCGGCTCGGAAAATGATTGTGAAACAACTCACGGTAGCCAGACGACTACTGTTCCTGCGACCATGCCACGAACGAGCTGCGGCGAGTCGCGCGAGGAGGTATCGCCACATCCACACCCATCGCCACTCGACGGCCGTCGGGCCGATCGAGATCTTGGCCGGCAATCCCGCCGAACCCGTCACGGCATAGGCTCCGCAGACGCACACTTCGGTGACGCGCAGCCGCTGTGGACGGCCGTGACAGGAGATCTCGCTTGAGTACTGCCCAAGCTCGATTCGTGCACGATGTGCCCATGACGCTCGACATGCCCACGGTGTGCGACGCGACGGCCGCGCACGTCGGGTCCGGCCCACGCCAAGTCGACGTCCCCCCGGAGGTGTTCGCGCCGCACCGCGTGGCCGCGGTACGGGCGACCGGGCTGCTCGACACCGCGCCGGAGGACGGGTTCGACGACCTGGCCCGGCTCGCCGTCGTGGTCGGGGGCGGGCAGCGGGCGTTCATCACCCTTGTCGACGACCACCGTTCGTTCTGGAAGAGCGCGGTCGGCCCCGGCGGACCGGCGGCCGATTGCATACGCCAGAACGCCGTGCCCGATTGCCCGTGCCAGATACTCGTCGCCACCGACCGCCCGTTGATCGTGGACGACGCGCTCGCCCCCGAGTCGCCGATCCGGCGACTGAAGGCGGTCGACGCGCTCGGCATCGGGGCGTGGGTGGGCTTTCCGATCCACGGCCCGGGCGGCGAGGTGCTCGGCGGCCTGAGCGTCATCGACGAACGCCCGCACACGTGGACCGCGGACGAGGTCCAGGGCCTCGCGACGCTGTCCCGGTCGGTGAGTACCGAGATCGGGCTGCGCCAAGCGCTCAGCCAGGCCACCGCGCGCGTGCGCACGCTCCAGGACTCGCTGCTGCCACCGGGGTTGCCCGCCGTGCCGGGCATCGAGGCCGCCGCCGCCTACCTCCCCGCCGGCGGCGCGGACGTACTCGGCGACTTCTACGACCTGTTCCGCCTGCGCGGCGAGCACTGGGCCGCCGTGCTGGGCGACGTGTGCGGCAAGGGCGTGGAGGCGGCCACGGTGACCGCGCTCGCGCGCTACACGCTGCGCGCCGAGGCGGCCCGATCACTGTCGCCGGCCGCCGTGTTGAAGCGCCTGCATCTCGCCCTGCTGGACCGCCAGGACAGCGAGGAGCAACGGTTCCTCACCGCCATCCACGCCACCTTCCGCCCCACCGCGACCGGCCTGGCCGGTCGCCTGTGTACGGCCGGGCACCCGCCCGCGCTGATCCGCCGCGCGGACGGGCGTACCCAAGAGGTCGGCGTGGCCGGGACGTTGCTCGGTGCGATCGCCGATGTGCGGTTGACCGAGGCCCGGTTCCGGCTCAACGCCGGTGACACGCTGCTGATGTACACCGACGGCATCATCGAGGCGCACAGCCACACCCCCGGCCGCGGCCCACGCGGACCGCTGTTCGGTGAGCGGCGCCTGCACGAGGTGCTCGCGGCGTGCCACGGCCTCGACGCCCAGGCCACCATCGACCGGGTGGCCGCGGCCACCCTCGCCCACACCGGCGGCCCCGCCGGCGACGACACCGCCCTACTCGCGCTCCGCGTCCCACCCCGGGCCGCAACGGTCACCCCAACTCCGCTGTCCTGAACGGGCCTTCGCGGACTCACCACATGAATCGCCGGAGCGACGCGAACCCGAGACCCCGGCGATCACGCAAGCGTCCGACAACCACCGATCCACCTCGCCGGTCGCCCGCTGCCTTCTAAGCTGACGCGGACGCAGCTCACGTACGACCACTTCCACGGGGGAACCGAATGCCCGAGCCAAGCAAGAACAAGATCACCAGCGCACTCCACCCCACGGACGATCCCCCACCGCCACAGCCTCCCGACCTGGGGCCGGACTGGGAGACGTGGCTGTTCCCACAAACACGGCAGATGGACGCCAGGCGCGAGAAAGTCGTTGTGGAGGCTGACAAGTTACGCAGGTCCGGCCGAGCAATGCACGATACGGCCGGCGAACTCGACCGGGAGGCACGGCCGGCGATCGCCGCCATTGACCTATTGGCCTCGTCCACCGGAGGCTGGGAATTCGGTAAGGCACTCGTGCACCTTCGGGATCGTTGGACCGGGCGAGTCGCCGCGATGACCGGCGACATGCACAACCAGGCAGCAAAGCTCGACCAGACGGCGGCGTTCTGGGAACAGGTCGAGGAGCAGACTTCGGGCCGGTTCCGGCTGCCGACGGATCCCGTGCCACCGCATGTGGAGGAACCGCAATGGTGACCACCGATCAGCTCCGCGAACTCCGGACCGAGGCATTGCTCGCTTTGGCGGACAACTGGGATCGCCTGCAACGGGCTCTCGACGGAGATCGGGATCGGGCTCGCCAAGAGGTGCTTGCCCCACTGGACAGCGCCAGTTGGGAGGGGCGGGACGCCAAACGGGCGATCGCCGCCCTCCAAGGCAACATCGAACAGCTCGAAGCCGCCCGAATCGAGGCCGGCGCCGTCGCTTCGGTGATTCGCGACGCGGCACAGGACTTACGCGTGGCCCAGGATGTTCTCGTGCGCGCCGAGGAAGAGGCCCGGGCGAACGGAATCCGCGTCATGCCGGACGGCGCGCTGTCTTGGGAGGCGAGCACCGACGTCGTGCACGAGGTGGTGCAGCGCGTCGCGCAAGACGTGGGGCCGCGAATCGCCGAGGCCCTGCGCTCGGCCGCAGACGC
This sequence comes from Streptomyces sp. SID3343, assembly GCF_009865215.1. Lineage (GTDB taxonomy): Bacteria > Actinomycetota > Actinomycetes > Streptomycetales > Streptomycetaceae > Embleya. The sequence goes on from NZ_WWJX01001371.1 coordinate 9,641, forward strand.
GGACAGTCGGGCTGCTTGGGCATTACGGGCCGACGTGGACTTCGCCGGCGAGAAGGTTTTCAACTCCCATGCCACGGGCGCGGGTCCGGCCGCCGACGCGATGCGCGCCGAACAACTCCTCGCCGACGTGGGCACGTTGAACACCGCCCAACTGGCGGAACTGGCCAACTTGCTCCACGCCAACTCGGGTGACCCAGCGTTCACCGAGCCGTTGATGACAGCGGTCGGACCCGAGGGTTTGTTGGCGGGCACCAAGGAGATCGCCGAGACCGCACAGAAGTCGAAACCGGGCGACCCCGCACTCGCAAGCCTGAAGCTATTGCAGGTGGACCTCGGCAAATCCCTGGCGAACGCGAGCCCGAAGCTGGTGGCGAACCCGCAGTGGATGGCCGCACTGCGCGAAGCGAGCCGCGAGCAGATCCCGGTTGCGCAGACCAGTGGATACGTCAACCACGCGAACGTATACGGCTTCCAGATGCTGGGCGTCCTGCTCAACAACGGCACATACGACCCGGCCTTCCTGAAGAGTGTCGCCGAGGACACGCTCGCTTTCGAGCAAAAGAACGGAAAGCCACCGGTCTGGTCCTACACACTCGTGCCGCCGCCCGCTTTCCCACTCAATCTGACAGGCTCACCGGGCGAGGGCTTCGACCCGATGACCGGGATCATGAGCGCGCTCTCGCGTGACCCCGCTACCGCGAACGATTTCTTCTCGTCACACGGCGACAGCCCCGAACGTCAACAACTCGGATTGCCGAACGACTCCGCCCGCGAGCGCTTGGACTACCTGCTCAACGGACGCGAGACATGGGCGGACGCCCGACCGCCGTCGGCTGCGGCACCGAGCGCGTACCTCGACGCGGCGGGTGGCGCACTACAGGTTGCGACCACCGGAGCGACTCCGGGAACGCAGGTTCCGCCTCATACTGAGAAAAATGCCGATTTGATGAACGAGGTCGTTTCGCTGTATGGCTCCGGCAGCCATCGCGCGGACATTCCGCCGGAGTTGCAAGACAGCATCGCCAACTCTCTGACCTCGTACATATCCGATGTGCACAGCACACTCGGTCGCCTGGCCGGTACCGATCCGCTTGCGCCGTTTCCGGGGACGGAAAGCGGTGCGTCGGCAGCGTTCAACAAGCAGGACCTGGCGAATGTGATCTACGGCGTTTCCCATGATCCCAAGGCGGCTGCCCAACTCATGGTTGCCGAACAGGCATATTCGACCGCCGGCCTGGATCGTATGAGCTATCGGGATGATCCGCAGGGAACCGAAGTCGCCTGGCGTGCCACCGCACAAACCATGGGATTCTTCAATGCGGCACAAAATGCAGCGGCTTCGGACCTGTCCGTGGCGGCGGACGCGAGCTACAACCACGACGTGCTGTGGCAGAGCAAGGAGCTCTATCACGGGCCGGGATTTTTCCTGAACCTGCTCCCCGGCGGGTGGGGTGATCTTGCCCAACGCGGGATGAACATGGTCGCTGACTATTGGGGGGAGAGTCAGACGACAGATCATGGTGAAGAGGTGAGAAGTGCGGCGGCCGAACGTAATGGGATATTCGAGAACTACATGGGGAATGCGATGCGCACATGGGCCGAGCGGCAAAACGCCGACGAGCCGGTACCCCAAATCTCGAATGTTCAAAGGGAATCGATCGCCCAAGCGGTCAATACCCAAATCATCACGGGGCGGGACTCCTTGAAGTTCGAGCAGGGTTATCAGTGATCCGGGTTTCCCGGGGTCGTCGCGGTTGGGTTGCCGGGTGGGTGTTGCTTCTTGCGCTCGTGTCCTGTGCCGACCCTGCTCCCGAAAAGAAGGTTCATACGCCCAGAGTTTTCTGTCAGGGTGCGCTGCCGGAGGCGCTTGTCTCGGCCGTTATCGATGTGCCGGTGCAGTATGACGTGCCGGACGACCGAAACTTCTTGCAGCCTGAAAGTACGACGGCTGTGGGCTGCCTGCTGTCCTTCAGACACCCGGGTGCGTCCGATTCGGCCACCGATCTCATACTCAACTTGCATGCCGCCTTCCACCCGGGGCCTCCGCTCGTGGCGTCCGGGTGGGCCGACCGCATCGTCGATCCACCCCGTGAGATTTCACCGGCCTGGGTGGCGGATTTGAAAGAGGGTGGGCAGCTTACGTGGGTGCCCTTGGCGGCTTGTTCGGGCTTTACGCGCCAGCCGCTACCAGGGCCGGAGTCCAAGGTCACCGTGTTCATCTGGGCCAAGGGCGCCATTCCGCGGCCCGATCTGGATGCCGCTCTGGCGCGCTTGGTCACGTTTGCCGCGAATCGCTACCTCCAGGCTGCCGGTTGCCCACCCGCGGGGTTGTCGGGGGCTGCGAACCCGGCCACGTCCTCCGCGTCCGCGAGCCCGTCGGCGGGTTGAGCCGACGCCGAGGCCCCGCCGCTGCGCCTCCGGGGCGGAGGCGGCGGCGGGGATCGGTGTGCGGATTACGCCGCGTCGTCGGCGAAGGTGCCCGCGCGGGCGGCGCGTTCGGGGTCGCGCACGCGCAGGGTCGCGTAGCCGGCGATGCCCACGACCAGGGCTGCGACGAAGACGTACGGGAGCACGTTCAGCGGCGATTCGGGGACCGGCCACAGGTTGCGGTAGAAGACGTAGACCATCGCGCCCGCGCCGATCAGGCCGAGCGCCCACGTGACGGCGAGGGCCCGGGCGCCCGTCTTGCGGACGAACAGCGGCGCGGCCAGGCAGACCAGCACGTAGGAGAGCATGTAGCCGAAGACGCCGATCGTGTCGATGTACGTCGTCGCGTCGAGCCCTTCGGTGCCGGCCGCGATGACCGCGACGGTCGGGACCACCACGAACGGGGTGATCACCAGGATCGCCGCCGACGGCGTCTTGTGCGTCGGGTGTGCCCGGCCCAGACGGGCCGGGACCACGCCCTCGCGGGCCATCCCGAACAGCAGCCGCGCCGCGACCGTCACACACGCCATCACCACCGCCAGGAACGATGCCGCGAAGCCCGCGTGGAGGAAGAACTTCAGGAAGCCCAGGCCCGAAAGCTCGGCCAACTCGTCCATCGGGTCGGCGCTGGCGACCAGTTGGTCCGGACCGCCGAAACCGACCACCTGCGCGTAGGTGGCGAACATGTACAGCAGGCCGGCGAGCAGCGCGCTGCCCATCACCGCGCGCGGGATCGCCTTGTACGGGTCGGTCGCCTCCGCGCCGAGCGAGGCCGCGCCCTCGAACCCGACGAAGCCCAGGATGCCCAGCACCACCGCGAACACCACGCCGTCCAACGTGCTCCCGCTGAGGGTGAGTTGGTCGGCGTCGAACAGCGAGTGGTCGCTCTTGAGGAACACCGCGAGCAGGACGACCACGATCAAGGCGATCGAGACGACCTCCAGGGCTGCGGCGACGCGCGCGGCCACCCGTACGCTCGCGATCGTCAACCGCACCGCGATCGCGGCCAGGAGCACGTCGAGCAGCACCTGACCGGCGATGCCCGTGAACGCGCCCACGCCGATGCCGTCGAGGGCGCGGCCGGTGTAGTAGCCGGCGCCCGCGAGCGAGCCCGACCCGATGCACACCGCGCCGATCAGCAGCGCCCACCCGGTCACGAACGCGCCGGAGGGGCCCAGCGACAGCCGGGTGAACGCGTACAGCGAGCCGGTGCCGGCGCGGCGGCGGGCGAACACACAGATGCAGTACGCGATCGCCAACACCCCGGCCATGGCGAGGAAGAACGAGAACCACGCGCCGTTGCCGGCGGACGCGGCCATGCTCGCGGGAGCGAACGCGATGACCGCGCTGGGCGCGACGTTCGCGACGCTCTGCGCGCCGACCTCGAACGTGGTCACGCTGCGGCGGGCGAGTCCGTCGTCGGGTGCGGTGGTGGAGGGCACAGGTGCTGCCTTTCCGGACTTACCGGCCGAATTGTCTGGGCTGAGAGTAGTCATCGGGTCATCCCTCGCGCTTCGCCGGGTCGTACGTGCCGGCCTCGCCGGCCGCGGGCCGGTAGCCGGTGATCAGGAGCTGACGCAGCGCGTGGCCCCCGTCGAGGTCGGCCAGGGCGGCGCCGGCCTCCTCCAAGGGGCGGCGCGCGGAGATCATCGACTCGACGTCCAGGAAGCCGCCGACCACGAGGTCCACCAGGGTCGGAATGTCGCGCTGCGCGACCACGGAGCCGTAGTTGGAGCCGAGGATGCGCTGATCGGCCTCGGCGAGCGCGAGCGGGTCGAAGCGCGCGGTGCTGCCGGTCGGCGGCAGGCCGACGATGACCGCCGCGCCGCCCTGGCCCAGGGCCGCGATGGCCTGCTCGGTGGTGGCGATCTTGCCGATCGCGTCGAAGACGTAGTCCAGGCCCTCGGGGACGAGCGCGCGCAGGGCGGCGACCGGGTCGGTCGCGCTCGCGTCGACGACGTCGGTGGCGCCCAGTTCGAGCGCGAGGTCGAGCTTGTCCGCGACCACGTCCACGGCGACGATCCGCGACGCGCCGGAGAGCTTGGCGCCCTGGACGCAGGACAGGCCCACCCCGCCGCACCCGATCACCGCGACGGTCGCGCCGGCCTCGACGCCGGCGGTGTTGCGGACGGCGCCCACGCCGGTGGCGATTGCGCAGCCGACCAGGGCGAGCGCGTCGAGCGGGGCGTCCTTGCGCACCTTGATCGCGCCGGAGACCGGGACGACCACGTGGTCCGCGAAGGACGACACGCCGAGGTAGTGGTGCAGGCGCTCACCGTCGGGGGTGCTCAGCCGGCTGGTGCCGTCGTACAGGACGCCCAGCGGCGCGACGACGTCGGCGACCAGTCGGCACGCGGCGGGGCGGCCGGCGAGGCAGTAGCGGCACTCGCCGCACGCGGGCACCCAGGACAGCACGACGTGGTCCCCGACGGCCAGGCCCGAATCGGCGGTGTCGGGGCCGAGCGCGGTCACCACGCCGGAGCCCTCGTGGCCCATCACCACGGGCATCGGCACGTCCCACTCGCCGCGGACCACGTGCAGGTCCGAGTGGCACACGCCGGCCGCGACCACGGCGACCTCGACCTCGCCGGGACCGGGCGGGGCCAGGTCGACCTCGGTGACGGTGAGCGGCGCGCCGGGGGAGTGGAGCACCACGCCTCGGATACGGCGGGCGGATGGTGCGGAAGGGGTGGTGCTCATGGCGACTCCAGGCCGGGACTCAGCGGTGGCGGTCAGCGTTGTGTGGGTGTTCGGGTCGGACCGCTTCGGAAGGTTGTTCCAGGGCGTGCGTTTTGTGGAGCTAAACTTTCGTCAAGGTTTTACAGCACTAAACCCCTCGCGTAAAGACCCTCGATGTGGTGCGGCCACCCCGTCCGAGCCCGGTACCGTGGCGCGCGTGCCAGCACGTACCGGAGACGAAGAACCCAGTCCGCCGCCACGTACCGACGGCGAGGAACCCGGCCCGCCGCGCACCGGAGGCGGGAAAACCGGCCCGCCGCCGCGCACCGACGGCGAGGAGTCCGACCCGTCGCCCGCCGCCCACGACACCTCCAGCCGGATGTCGCGGATCGGACCGAGGCTGCGCGAGCTGCGCCAGGCCCAGGGGCTGACCCTGACGCAGGTGGCCGGCACGGCCCGGGTGACCAAGGGCTTCCTGAGCCTGGCCGAGCGCGGCAAGACCTCGGTGTCGGTGCCGACCCTGCTGCGCATCTGCGACGCGGTCGGCACGAGCATCGCGGCCCTGTTCGACTATCCCGACCAGGACGTGGTGCGCAGCGGGATCGGCGCTCCCCTGGAAATGGGCGGCATAGGGATCGAGGAATTCCTGCTGACGCCGGCCGAGGAGAAACACGTTCAGGTGATGCGTACCGTGCTGAGCCCGGGTGGCGGTTCGGGTGGCGTGTACGCGCTCGAAGCCGAGACGGTATTCGCCTACCTGGTGCGCGGCAGTCTCGAACTGACCGTCGACGGCACGGTTCGGCACCTGGGAGCAGGGGACTCGACCACGTTCTCGGCGCGTCTGGAGCACGGGTGGATCAATCCGGGCGAGCGCGAGGCCGAGGTGCTGTGGTCGATCGCGCCCGCGCTTCCGCGCCACGTCACGAAGCTGCGGCCGAGGCCCTGATCGGGTCCCGCGTCAAGGTCGGCTCCACAGTCGGCCCGTTGCTTCCTATGCTGGCCGCGTGACCGACCCCAATGACCTCGATGTCCGACCGGCATTCTCGCCGTCCGCAGCCGCCACCGCCCGGGGGGTGATGGCGCTCACCTGCGAGCGTGTGGCTGCGACATTGGCTTCGTACGAACTGCGTGTGCTGCCGGCCACCGTCGCCCAGTGGGAAGCCGGCAGTGAACGCCCGAACGAAGCCGAACTGCTCGCGCTGGCCAAGTCCTTGGTCGTCCCCGTCGCCCAACTGATGGGTGGGCGACCGGAGAACCTCCAGGACCACCGGATCGCCGCCGGCCTGACCCGCCCCGCAATCTGCAAGATCATTCGGATGAAGGAGATCGGCTATACCCGACTCGAACGCGCGAACAAATGGCGCGCCGACGAGGAACGCACCGGCTTTTTGGTCCGCGCCCTCGGCCTGTCGATGCGTGATCTCGTCGAAGTCTCCGGCGCGGCCGAGGAGTTGGAGACGCTGCTCGCCGAGGCCGTGGTGGGCCGCTGGAAATCGCAGCTCCCCGACATCACCCGGGTGACCGGCCTGCGCCGCAAGCGCGTCGGCGACGTGGTGGAGGCCCTCAGCACGGTCTTCCCGGAGGGCATGGACGTCGCCGACGTCCCCCGCGCGGCCGTCGTGGAACGCTTCTGGGGCCTGCTGGGCGACCCGGTCGCCGACCCGGGCGCCCCGGGCCCGTGGCTGCTCTCGGGTCGCTTCGCCTGACCGACGCTCACATCGACCGAACTCGCCGAAACGATCCTGGAGTCGGAGGGGGTTGGGGCCGTGTTGTGCCTTCGACTCCACGATCGTTTCGGCGAAGTCCCGGGACCCGAGCGCCATGGGCTGATCCCGGGCCGCCCGGGGTCGATCGACATCGGAGCCGTCCCGCGGCGCCGAAAACCCTGAGGCGACGTCGGCTCCGTGCTGCGCCGAGCCCGTTGCCGTTGCGGCATCGTCAGGCTCGGCTCCAGGCCGGGCGCTTCGTCCGAGGCGTCGTTCGAGGCCCCGTCAGGTCCCGTCCCGCGTCGGGTGGGGCACGTCGTCCGCGGCCGTCGGGCTCTCGCCGCCGTCCGCGTCGGGTGGGTATCCGCCCGACAGCAGCGGGCGTTCGAACACCGTGCGGAGCACGATCGTGGTGCCGGTCCCGCGAATCACCGGAATCGCCCGGATGCGGTCGAGCGTGTCGGCGAGGGCGGCCGTCGATGCCACCCGGACCTTGATCCAATAGCAGTCCTCGCCCGCGACCTCGTGCGCCTCCAATACGCACGGCTCGCGCCGGATGGCCGCCTCGACCTGTTCGCGCGCCGGCAGACCGGTGTCGAAGCGCAGCGCGATGAACGCGGCCGTGCCGGCGTCGACCGCCTCGGGCGCGAAGTCGGCGTGGTAGCCGGTGATCACGCCGTCGCGCTCCAAGCGCTGGAGCCGGTCGCGGACCGCGGGTTCCGACAGGTCGACCGATCTCGCGAGCGAGCGCACGGTTCGCCGGCCGTCGCCGCTCAGTGCGCGCAGCAACGCCCGGTCGATGTCGTCGAGCTGCCGGGTCATCGATTTCCCCTTGTCCTCGTGAACCGCGCGGACCTAATCTAAAAAGGCCGACAGTGCATCCTACTTAACTTACCGAGGTCAGGGGATCGACTTGTCTCCGCTAAAGAGGGATCGACTGCTGCCGTGGGCCGCGCTCGTAACCGTCTGGATCCTGTGGGGCTCGACGTATCTGGGCATCCGGTACGCGATCGAGACGATCCCGCCGCTGCTGTCGGCGGGGGCCAGGTTCCTGACCGCGGGCCTGCTGATGTTCGCGTTCGTCGGCCCGCGGCACGCGCGTGGCGCGCAGCGGCCGACCTGGCGACAACTGCGCTCCGCGACGATCATCGGCGGCCTGCTCCTGGTCGGCGGCAACGGCCTGGTGAGCCTCGGCGAACAACACCTCGACTCGGGTCTCGCCGCGCTGATCGTGGCGACCGTCCCGGTCTGGATGGTGCTGATCAACGCACTCGTGACGCGAACCCGGATCTCGGGCTCGGTGCTCCTCGCCCTGGTCCTGGGCACGGTCGGCATCGGCGTCCTGGTCGGCGGCCCCGGCGGCGACGTGCACGTGGGCGCGGTCGTGATGATCCTGATCGCGTGCGTGCTGTGGGCGGCCGGCTCGGTGTACGCGCGGACCGCGCCGCTGCCCAGGCATCCGTTGGTGGTGGCCTCCCTGGAGATGATCACGGCGGGCATCGTCCTGATCGTGGTCGCGGGCCTGCGCGGGGAGTTCGGCCGGGTGGTCGTCGGCGACATCTCGGGAGCGTCCTGGTTCGGCATGGCGTGGCTGGTGTTCGCGGGCTCGATCGTGGCGTTCAGCGCGTACATGTACGTCAACAGCGCACTGCCCAACGACACGGTGGCGACGTACGCGTACGTCAACCCGGTGATCGCGGTGCTGCTCGGCGCGGTGATCGCGCGGGAGTCGGTGGGCCCCAACGTCTACCTGGGCGGCGCGATAATCGTCGTCTCGGTGGCGATCATCGTCGGCGGGCGCTTTCGCAAGGGCCGTTCGCCGCACACACCGTCGAGCACCGCATCGAGCACCGCATCGAGCACCGCGTCGACCACTTCGCCCGCAGCCGGCTCGGCGACGCCGGCGCCCGCTCGGGAGCAGGTGCCCGGCACCGAACCCGCGACACAGCGGCCGGCCCGACCGGCCCGCTACTGATCCCAGCCCTCCTCGGCGTCCACGATCCGGTCGGCGGGAGGGACGGCCGGGGCGCACGGGCGTTCGCTGCGGCTGAGCCTCGCGTTCTGCGGGTCGGGGCCCGACGTGTTGATCGCCACCGGGTAGGGCTTGCCGTAGGCGGCGACGTACACGGTCCTGATCACGTCGAACTCGTCGGTCCGGCGCAGCGGGACGACGACCCTGCCCTCGACCCGGGTCCGCTCGCCCTTGACGTAGCCGTCCGTGCGGGCGCCGAAGACGGCCCCCGCGGAGTCGACCGGATCCGTCGGGTCGTAGGTGTACCTCGCGTATCGGTCGGCGAACCGCTCGACCGCCTCGGCGACTTCGTCCTCGCTGCCCTCGTTCACCCGGCCGAGGGTGCGCCAGAAGTCGGCATCGCCCCGAAGGTAGGTCTGCTCGCCGACGACGAGCATGTCGGCTTTGCGGCCGCTCATTTCGATGCTGCCCTGGTAGTCGTGGCCACCGCGCACGCACAGGTCGTAGTCGGTGCGATACCCGTCCGTCACCTGGTTGCCGACGATGCGATAGCCGGGCGAGTCCTCGACGAGCGCACGGGCCTCGCGGACGAGGGCTCGCGCGTCCTTGTCACTGTTCGACGCCGTGACGTCGGCGGCGCCGGCACACGAGGTCAGCGTGGCGAGGACGAGGGCGGCACCCGAAGTGACGGCGGCCTTGGGCGATTTGTACACGAGGTTCCTTGCGCGGGGGTCCGGAGGCGACGCGTAAGTATCGCGTCGTCCGGACCCGGCGCTCGGGCCGGCCGAGGTGTTCGAGGGCGGGTCCGCGCGGTTCGGCTCCGGGCGATCCGGGGCCGGCGGTGCGAGGGGGCGATCAGGGCTTGACGCCCACGCCGCCGTAACCCCAGACCCGCTCCAGGGTGTCGAGTTCGTGGTCGGGTTCGCCGTCCGGGTTCCACGGCGTTCGCAGGCCGGGCTCGACGATGTCGAAACCGTCGAAGAAGGCCAGGATCTCGTCGTAGGTGCGCATGGACATCTCCGCCGACGCCTTCTTCCAACCGTCGGCGCCGGCGCGTCCCGCTCCCGGGTCGGTGTCGTAGGACGCGTGCGAGAGAATGAGCATGCTGCCCGAGGGGATCGCGTCGCGCAGCTTCGCGACGATCGCGGCCGGGTTCTCCTCGTCCTTGATGAAGTGCAGGATCGCCACGAGCATCACCGCGACCGGTTCGGTGAAGTCGATCACCTTCAGGACTTCGGGCGAAGTGAGAATGTCGTCCGGCGCGCGCAGATCGGCCTGGGTGAAGGTGATGTGGCCGGGACCGGAGTCGGTCATCAGCGCGCGACCGTGTACGAGCACGATCGGGTCGTTGTCGACGTAGGCGATGCGCGCCTCGGGCGCGATCTCGTGCGCGGCCTCGTGCGTGTTGCCGGCGGTGGGGATGCCCGTACCGATGTCCAGGAATTGCCGGATGCCTCGGCGTGCGGCGTAGCGGACGCTGCGCTGGAGGAGCAGCCGGTTCAGGCGCAACGTGGTCGGCAGGTCGGGGATCGACAAAAGGATGTGCTCGGCCGCGGCGCGGTCCACCGCGAAGTTGTTCTTGCCGCCCAGGAAATAGTCGTAGATGCGCGCGGTGTGCGGAATGCTGGTGTCGATGTGCGCCGGAACGCTCGGTTCCGCATCCACTTCGTCGAGCCGTGGCAGACGCCAGGTCTCCTCTTCGCCGGTGCCCGCGTCGTCTTTGCCCGTATTGCCGTTCGGTATGGACGTCACGTTCTCAAGCCTCCGCACAACCGATGCCATAGGTCAGCCGAGACTACTGGGTGAAGCCGCCCAACGGGTTGCCATGGCGACCACGTCCGGGCGGCAAGTCCCCGCACTTCCATGGTCGTTGACGAACCGGCCCGAAACCGTGCGCGGCCGTCAGGCGTGGTCGAAGCGCCAACGGGTCTGGCTGTACTCGCCCTTGCCGAAACCGAAGACCGTGGTCGGCGCGACGACGAAGACCTCGGCCCGCTGACCCTCGCTCTGCCCCTTGAAGGCCCCGTCGACCACGTCGAAGTGCCACTGGGCGCCGTACTTGGCCTCGAACGCCTCCGCGAGACGACGTAGCCGTGCGTCGTCACGCACCCGCACCGCGTCACCCTCCAGAACGAGATCGAAGCCCTCGTGCAGGGAGTTGGTTCCGGTGGTGAGTACGCACTGCTGATTGCCCGCCAGGTTGCGCGCCTTGCGTTCGTCCGCACCGGTACAGAAATGCAGAGCGTCGTCGAGCCACACGGCCAACAACGGGGTGACGTGCGGGCGCCCGTCGGGCCGGACGGTGGACAGCCAGAACACCTCGGCCGCCGTCAGCCACGCGACGGCCTGCGCCCACGGCGTGGCCGTCGCCTTCGCGTGGCTGTATCGGGCGTCCAACTCGGTGCTCGGTTCGCGGTTCGACATGGTCGAGTCCTCCTGATCGTGGGCGAGGTGAGACCTCCGGTGGCCTGGAAGCCTCACAAGGAAGACCCGCCGAACGACCGAAACTCATCGAATGCCACGAATCCCGTCCGCCGCGCCTGTTCGATGCCGAACCTCGCCTCCGGGGTGATGCCGGAGGACCCACCGGACGCCGCGCGAGGCTCGACCGGTGGGTCCTCGGTGTTCTCGGGTGCGCCTCGATCAGCGGGTGAGGGCGAGGGCGAAGGGGACGGCCGCGGCGATACCGGTGACGGTGCGGACGTGGTTCGCGCGGGTCCACTCGGTGAGATACGTGGCCCAAAGGCGTTGTCCCTCGGGGGAGTCGGGGTCGGCGGCGGCCAAGGCGTCGTTGCGGGGCACGTGGTACGCCGCCGTGGTGCCGATCGTTCCGACGAGGTACAGGAGCGCCCCGAGCAGCAGGTACACGGCGTACGCCTCGCTCCACGAGACGATCGCGAAGATCCCGAGACCCAGGCACAGCAAGGCGGTTCCGAACAGTGGGGCCATGAACGGAGCGGTCACGGCCGTGACGTTGATCGAGTTCATGGCCGCGGCCCCCTGAGCCGCCGGGAGCCGGCCCAGACCCTTCATGACGAACGACGAGAAACCGTGGAACACGCCGCCCATGGCCGCGCTGCCGACGGCCGCGGTGAGGGTGAGGGCGTACAGGGGGCCGTTCATGATCAGACCTTCCAGATGCCGCGGGCGGCGGCTTCGTTCGCGTAGTCGGAGAAGTCGCGGGGAGCGCGGCCCAGGGCCCGCTGAACACCGTCGGACACGTGCGCGTTACGCCCGTCGAGCACCTCGCCGAACAGGAAGGCGAGAAGATCGATGACCTCCGCCGGGACACCGTACTCGGTGAGCACGGCCGTGTATGCCTCCAACGGGACCTGTACGAAGGTGATGTCACGGCCCGAGGCCCGGGCGATCTCGGCGATCGCATCGGCGAAGGTCAGGAGTCGCGGCCCGGTGACCTCGTACACCTGGCCGGCGTGGCCGTCCTCGGTGAGCGCGGCGACCGCGACATCGGCGATGTCGTCCACGTCGATGAACGGCTCGCCCACGGCACCGACGGGCAGCGCGACTTCACCGGAGAGAACCGGCCCGAGGAACTCCCCCTCGTCGAAGTTCTGCGCGAAGAAGGAGGCCCGGACGACGGTCCAGAAGGTGCCGGCGGCGCGGACCCTGGCCTCGGCGTCCTGAGCCTCGGGCTCACCCCGGCCGGACAGCAGGACCAGGTGCCGAACACCTGCCGCCGCGGCGAGTTCGGCGAACGCGCCGACCTCCTCGGCGCCACCGGGGGCGGCGATGTCGGGCTGGTAGGAGATGTACACGCTGTCGATGCCGTCGAGCGCCGGCTGCCAGGTGGCGCGATCGGTCCAGTCGAAGGGAACGGCCGCCGTACGGGACCCGATCCGAACCGAACGCCCCAACGCGGTGAGTCGTTCGGCAACCCGGCGGCCGGTCTTGCCCGTTCCCCCGAGGACGAGCGTCGGGGTGTCGGTGGTGGCGCTCGCGGTGTTGTTCTCGTTCGTTGTCATGCCTCTATTCAAGCGGCGTCGAGTGAGACTGAACATCGCTGAGAAGCGCAATTACATGTTCGATCGTCTCGCATATCGCATCGCAGCCGCCCCGGGAGTGTGCGTGGCTGCTCCTGTGCCCGGACGCGTCGACCGTCGCTGCCGCGGGCCGCGCGTCGGGTTGCGTGCTTCGAGCGCCGCGTAGGACGGACCGTACGTACGTCGACCACATCGCCGCGAACCACAAAGACGGCGACGGCGAAGGGAGTTGCCGAGACGAGCGACGGCGAGCGGGAGTTCGGGTCTACCCGCGTCCTGCGGGGCAGGGACGGAAGCGGCGACACGGCGGCCCCGACCGGCGGGCCGCGGTGGGGTGTTATCCGGATTGTGACCATCCGGATAACGCTGCGCCGGGGACTTCGCGGCGGGTAAGTTGACCCCCCACCTGACAGCACGTCAGGTCGGCTGCCGGAGTGGGGACTCGGGGCGGGGTCGAGTGGCGGCGTGGGGCGACGTCGGAGCGGCGGGGTGTGCCGGCTCCGCAGGGAGACGAGTTGCGAGACGAGTTGCGAGACGAATATTTGCGCGACGGCTCGTGGGCCGAGTCGCAAGACGACGTGCGGCGCACCCGGCGGAGCGAACCGCCGCCCGCTGCGCGGGCCGAGCCGGCGAGTGGTGAACGGCTCGCCCTGGCGCCCGGGTCGCGGGTCGGGTCGCGCGGCAATCGGAGCAGGTCCCGCAAGACCTCGGACCGACGGTTCACCCGGCCGGTGCTGGTCGCGGTGCCGATCGTGCTGGTGATCGGCGCGGGGCTGGCCTACTGGGTGAACCGGGAGGTTTCGAGCTCGTCCGACGGTGGGCGCGCCTACCCGAAGTGCCCGGTCTCGTCGGGGCTGTCGACGGTCGAGCGCGAGTACGGCGTCTCGCTGCCGAAGGAGGGCGAGCAGGTGCGGTACTGCGGCGACAGGATCGGGACGCCCGGCGGCGCGGTGTTCGAGTTCACCGCGTCGACCGCCGCGGTCGGCGCCTACCTGACCTCGATCGGGATCAACCCGACCGAGATGAGGTCCACTCCGTTCGTGTACCGGTTCAGGACCGACGACTGGCCGTTGAGTACCGGCCAGGCATACCTGACCGCAACGACACCGTGGCAGCAGTTCAAGGCGTGCCCGACCACGCTGCGGGTGATCCTCGCCGAGCCGGTCGACGAGCGCCAGACCGCCTACCTGCAGGTGACCTGCGCCAACTGAGCGGCCCGCGCCGCACGGCGCCGCCTCCCGGCCCGGCCTCCCGAGCCGGATGCGACCTCGACGGCGGGCGCAGTTGCTCCGGGAGTGCGTACGGCGTGGTGCGCTCGTCGGCGCTCGGCGCGTCGAGCGCACCACGCGTGGTCTGCGTTTCCTCACGGGCGCGGTGGGTCCTGGAGTGGCGGGTCGTGGCGCGGCGGGTCATGGCGTGGCCCTCTTCGGCGGCGACGACGTTCGACCCGGCGGCCGGCCGTCGGCGTGGCGTTGGTCGGCCTCAAGCGGGTACCCGCGAGAGCCGAGCCGGTCGCGGTCTCCCTCCCGGAGGACCGGCCCTCGTCCCCGAACCCCGCAGCACGCCTCCCGACCACAGGAAAGGCTCACCCCCATGCTTCCCACCACCAGCCGTGCCTGGCACCTCCTCGCCCGCCCCAAGGGGTGGCCCAAGCCCGAGGACGTCGAGCTGCGCGAGGTCGAGATCCCCGAGCTCGCCCCGGGCCGGCTCCTGGTCCGCAACCTGTTCCTGTCCGTCGACCCCGCGATGCGCGGCCGGATGAACGACGCCAAGTCGTACGTCCCGCCGTTCAAGCTGAACGAACCGATGGAGGGCGGCGCGGTCGGCCGTGTGCTGGCCTCGACGGCGGACGGGTTCGCCGAGGGCGACTACGTGCTGCACTGGCTGGGGTGGCGCGAGTACACCGTCGTGGACGCCGAGGGCGTGACCAAGGTCGACCCGAACGCCGCGGCGCTGTCCGCCTATCTGGGCGTCCTGGGGATGACCGGTCTGACCGCGTGGTCGGGCCTGCTCGACGTCGCGTCCTTCAAGGCCGGCGAGGCCGTGTTCGTGTCCGGCGCGGCAGGCGCGGTAGGCAGCCAGGTGGGCCAGATCGCCAAACTCAAGGGCGCGTCCCGGGTGATCGGCAGCGCCGGTTCGGCCGAGAAGGTCGAGTTGCTGGTCGAGGAGTACGGCTTCGACGCCGCGTTCGACTACAAGGAGGACACCCCCGTCGCCGATCAACTCGCCAAGGCCGCCCCCGACGGAATCGACGTCTACTTCGACAACGTCGGCGGCGAGCACCTGGAGGCCGCCATCGGTGCGCTGCACACGCACGGCCGGGTCGCCATGTGCGGCGCGATCGCGCAGTACAACGCCACCGAGTCGACGCCCGCGCCGCGCAACCTCGCGCTGTCCATCGGCAAGCGACTGCGCCTTCAGGGCTTCATCGTGATCGACCACTACGACCGGCGCGACGCGTTCTTCGCCGAGGTCGGCGGCTGGCTCAAGGACGGGAAGCTGAAGTATCGCGAGACGGTGGTCGAGGGCATCGAGAACACGTTCGACGCCTTCCTGGGCATGCTGCGCGGCGAGAACACCGGGAAGATGGTCGTCGCCCTCCCGGAGTGACCCGGTACCGGGCACCGGCCGGCAGTACACACCGAAGGGCCCACGCGACCGGGGGATCGCGTGGGCCCAATCGGATCACCCCGACCGAACCGACCGACTCGCTTGGTCCACCCGACCCGGCGCGAGTCGACCCGACCCGACTCGACCCGACCGAGCGAATCGACCCGGTCGGACCCGGGTCGACCGGATCCGATCCGGCCCGAGCCGACCTACCAGGCAGCCGGCGCGTAGTCCTTCAGGAAGCAGCCGTACAGATCCTCGCCCGCCTCGCCGCGCACGATCGGGTCGTACACCCGGGCCGCCCCGTCGACCAGGTCCAACGGCGCGTGGAAGCCCTCGTCGGCGAGCCGCATCTTCTGCGGGTGCGGACGCTCGTCGGTGATCCACCCGGTGTCCACGGCCGTCATCAGGATGCCGTCGGCGAGCATCTCCTCGGCGCTGGTCCGAGTCAGCATGTTCAGCGCGGCCTTGGCCATGTTGGTGTGCGGGTGGCCGGGGCCCTTGTAGCCGCGGGCGAACTGGCCCTCCATCGCCGACACGTTGACCACGTACTTGCGTCGTGCCCGCGCGGCCGCCATCGCCGGCCGCAGCCGGCTGACGAGCACGAACGGCGCGGTGACGTTGCACAGTTGCACTTCGAGCAGCTCTACCGGGTCCACCTCGTGCACGCGCTGGGTCCAGCTGTTGATCGGGTCGAGGTCCGGGACCAGGCCGCCCGCGTCGATCGCGGTACCCGACTCGATCCGGGCCGGCGAGGCCGAGCCGCTGGTGAGCGCGAGCGTGGTGAGCGCCTGCGGGGTGAGCGCCTGGTCGTCGGTACGGGACTGGCCCGGCAGCAGTACGTGGCCGCTGCCGCCGATGTGGCCGAACGACACCATCTCGGGCAACTCGCCCGCCGGCAGCGGCGCGTCCTCGGCTGCGGCCAGCGCCGCGTACGCCTGCGGGGTGCGCCGCACCGTCTGCGCGGCGTTGTTGATCAGGATGTCCAGCGGACCCGCCTCGGCGACCGAGTCGGCGAGCGCGACCACCTGGGCCGGGTCGCGCAGGTCTATCCCGGCGATCTTGAGGCGGTGCAGCCAGTCGGCGCTGTCCGGCATCGCGGCGAAGCGGCGGATCGCGTCGTTGGGAAAGCGCGTGGTGATCGTGGTGTGCGCGCCGTCGCGCAGCAGCCGCAGCGCGATGTACATGCCGATCTTCGCGCGCCCGCCGGTGAGCAGCGCCCGCCGTCCCGTCAGGTCGGTGCGCTGGTCGCGCCTGGCCCGGTTCTCGGCGGCGCACGGCGGACACAGCTGGTGGTAGAAGGCGTCCACCTCGGTGTAGCGGGTCTTGCAGACGTAGCACGCGCGCGCCTTCTTCAGCACTCCCGCGATCTCGCTCGTGGTCACCGTGGTCAGCGCGATGCCGAGCGTCTCGTCGTCGATCCGCCCGGGTGCCCCGGTCGCGGTCGCCGCCGTCACGGCCTCGTCGTTGGCGATGATCCTGTCCCGGCGCTCCTTGCGGCGACGCTCCTTGACGCTCTTGTAGATCGCGGCGGTGGCCCGCCGGACGAGCACGGCGTCGGGGTGTTCGACGTCCAGCCCCTCGACCTCGGCGAGCACACTCAGGCACAACTCCATCCGCGCGGGATCGATCCCCTCCGCGATGCCCGTGTCCGCCTGAATCCCACTACTCGCTGTCATCGCCGCTGCCGTTTCCTGGATCGCTTCTCGCACCAAAACCCCGGCGAAACTCTACGTTGTGCCGAGACCTGGGCCAATTCACCAAGCGCCGGGCCGAGTACGGGTGCCCGCCCCTCGACGGTCGGCACCCGGCCCCGGCCTCCGGCTCCTCGGCCCCGCTCCCGCGCCCCGCTCAGTCCCGGGACCAGCCGTACGTGCGCTCGACCGCGATCCTGATCACCACGCGCCGTTCCTCGACCATGACGTCGCGGTACTCCGCCCAGTCCGGGTGCTCGCCCGCGATCAGCCGGAAGACCTCGACCAGTTCCTCGGTGATCGCGTCGTCGCGGGCGAGGGCGGGCGCGCTCACCTCGGCGAGACCCTCCGCGATCAGGTAGGCCGCGTATTCGGGGGCGGTGACCAGGAAGCTCGCTCGGGGGTCGCGGCGCAGGTTGCGGGTCTTGGCGCGGTCGTCGGTGGCGGAGATCCGGATCCGTCGCAGGTCGGGTTCCCACAGATAGGAGACGGGGGACAACTGGGGCCGACCGTCGCGCTTGAGGGTGGTGAGTACGCCGCGACGGTCCGTGCCGAGGAGTTTCGTGTCCATATCCGTATCCATGTCGAGTCGCTCGCTTTCGTCGGGGTGGCCGAACAGATCTACTTGACGTGTCATGTAGACCTTCGACCGAAGTACATGACATGTCAAGCACCTGCTAGATTGGCGACATGGATCAGCCGCCCTGGCTCGACGAGCGGGAGCAGCGCGCATGGCGCGCGTATCGCCGACTGCGGCTGCTCGCCGACAGCCGGATCGCCCGTGACCTGACCGTGGACTCGGGCCTCTCGGAGCCCGACTACGACGTGTTGTCCGAACTGTCCGAGGCGGCCGGTCACCGGCGCCGGCTCGGTGAGCTGGCGGACCGCATGCTGTGGTCGCAGAGCCGGATGTCCCACCACATCAAGCGGATGCAACAGCGCGGCCTGGTCCGCCGCGAGGACTGCGCGGGCGACGGGCGCGGAGCCGACATCGTGCTCACCGACGACGGCCTGCGGGCGATCGAGGAGGCCGCGTCCCTCCACGTGGCATCCGTACGGCGCAACCTGATCGACCTGTTGACGAAGGATCAGGTTCAGGCGCTCGCGGAAATCGGCGAGACGGTGGTCCGGCGGTCGGCCGAGGCCGACGCCGGAGACGGGACCCGACCGCGCGGGTGACGGGGACGGGTGACGGGCGGCAGGAACCGCACCGACGAAAACGCTGCCCACGACCGAGGTCGTGGGCAGCGCGAGAGGTGTGGCGTGCGCTCGGACCGCGGTGACCTCGACCTCGATGTTGCCGCGGGTGGCCCACGGGACATTCGAAGGGGCGAGTCCCGTCGACGCACACGCTGTCGCCGGCGGGCGGCGAATCGTGCGTCAGGCGCTCTGCGCGTAGCCCTTGGCGACGTGTTCCAGCCACCACTGCGGCGCCGCGTTCATGAGCGTGCCGAAGTCCCAATAGTCGTGCCAGCGCACGATCTTGCCGTCCCGGAACTCGTGGATCGACACGAACGGCAGGACCACCTGCTCACCGGATTCCCAGTGCCACTCCTCGGCGTGTTCGGTGACCACGATGTCGCCGTCGCCCACCGTGCTCTTGTGGTGGTGGATGTAGCCCGTGAGCTCCTCCAGGCCGAGCCGAAGCCGCGCCTCGATCGCCGCAGGACCGGTCGCACCGGGCCCGGGCGCGGCGACGTCCGTGTAGTGGCCGTCCTCGGCGAAACGGGCGGCGACCTTGGCGAAGTCGCGGGCGTACAGGTCCTGCCAGAACTGCTCGATCAGCCGCTTGTTCGCGGCGGCGTCACTCGTTGCGTCACTCCGCACGTCACTCATGGCGGCACCCTACGCACACGGACCAGGAAACTAAACAGAGGCAAGCATTTTCGTCCCGATGCGGTGGCGCCCGAACGGCCGTACGTCAGGTCCGCCACACGCCGGCTGCCGCCGGATGGGCCGTCGGATGCCCCAGCAGCGCCCAGAAGCGGTCGAAGACCTCCTGCGCGTCGACGCCCGAGCCCCGCCGCTCCGGCGGGTCCGATCGCGGCACCCACGACAGTGACAACGTCGCGCGCGAGGCGAACTCGTCGTTGAGTACCTCCAGGACGGACGACACCCGGTTGCGCCGCAGCGCGAGCAGCGCGCCGACCTTGCCGACCCGAGCCTGCCACCGCCCCAGGGCCGCGTCGCGCAGCAATTCGCGCAGCACCGGGGCGGCGCCGGCCACCTCGGTGAGCCCGCGCAGATCCAAGCCGAGTTCGTAGACGAGCAGCGCGCTCGCCCGCTCGTCACCGCGCCAGCGGTTCTCCGCCTCGGCGCGCAGATAGTTCGGCTCCGGCAGCCCCAGCCGCCTGGCGAGCTCGGACGCGGAGAGCCGCGCCCCGAGCCGATACTCGCGCAACGTCTCGGGGCGGCCCATCAGTTCGGCCGGCGAACACCACAACGCCTCGGCCAACGCGAGCAGTTCGTCCTCCCCGGGCCGCGCCGTCCCGGCCTCCCACGCGGCGACGTCGGTCGGCGGCACCCGAACCCGGAAGGCCACCATCGCGGCGGCGACCCGAGCGAACGTCAGACCCAGCGCACGCCGCTGTCGCCCAGCCGCCTCGGGATCGAACGGGGGATAAGCCTCGATGCCTCTCAGTGACCGCACGCGCAAAGGGTAGGGTCCCGCGCGCCATGATCGGAGCGGTGTGATCGACCCGGGCCGGCGGCCGAACATCCCCCGGGTTTCGGAGGATCGTCCGACAACCCGGCCGGGGTCGCCACCCGCGATCTCGACCCGGCCGGCCCACCACTCGCCTCACGGCTCGGCCCCGCACCCGCCCGAGATCGGCTCGCGCAACATCACCGTGAGCAGCGGCGCGTCCGGCCAGGCCGGGCGCAGGTCGCTCAACACCCGATAGCCCCAGCGTCGGTACAGCGCGAGCACCTTCGGATGGGTCGGGTCGACGAGGAGGGTCACCCGCTCTTCCGCGCGGCCGGCCACGAGCGCCTCGTGGATGGTGTGGGCGGCGTCGGTGCCGCGCCACGGCGCGCGGACCATCAACTCGTTGAGCGCGAACGTGCGCCGGCCCGTCTCCGCGATCTCGGCCGCCGGCACCGGGTCGGTCAGGCCCAGCCACCAGCGCGCCCCCACCGGCAGCGGATAACCGAACGCGTAGCCCACCACCGTCCCGTGCTCGACGCCGATCGCGCACGCGAAGCCCGGCGCCGCGGCGTAGCCGTCCAAGCGACGCGCGAAGGCCGCCACCGAGCCGAACGGCCCGTCCAGGTCGCGCGCGTACACCTCGGCGTACACCTCCAGCAGGATCGGCCGTACGTCGCCGAGGTCGGCGGCCGAATGGTGGGTGAGGTCGATGTTCGCCACGTGCGCTCCGATCGCGATCGTGCTTCGCCCACTACCGCACAGGAGATGCCCGCGGCGATCCGCTCGCAAGCCCGAGCCCCGGGCCGTTACCGAGTCCTGACGCGACGTCAAGAAGCTTTGGATCTCCCGCACATGCTCGACTCCGCAGGCGCCCTCGTGTTCTTCTGCACCCATGACGGACCCACTCCACGAACGCGACCTCGCCCGGCCCGCCCTCGACCTCGTGGCCAAGGCCGCCGGGCCCTACCTGGAGGCGCTGCCCGATCTGCCCGTGCGCGATGCGGCCGCCGACGTGCTCTTGGACCGCCTCGGCGGGCCGCTGCCCGAGCGAGGCTGCGGCACGCTGGCCGGCATCGAGGAACTGATCGAGGTCGGCACCCGCGCGGCGACGCACTCGTCCGGTCCCCGCTTCTTCCACTTCGTCGTCGGTGGCTCGACGCCCGCGGCGCAGGCGGCCGACTGGGTCACGTCGCTGCTCGACCAGGCGGCCGGCCTGTGGGCCGCGTCCGCGCTCGCGACCGAGGCCGAGACGATCGTGCTCGGCTGGCTCAAGGACCTGTTCGCACTGCCCGACTCGTACGGCGCGGTGCTGACCCCGAGCGCGACATTCGCCAACCTCACCGCGCTCGCGTGCGCGCGCCATTGGTGGGCCGAGCGGCACGGCGTGGACGTCACCGTCGACGGCCTCGCCGGACTGCCCCGGATGCCCGTCCTGGCCGGCGGCTACGTCCACCCCAGCAACCGCAAGGCGCTCCAGATCCTCGGCCTGGGCAGGGACACCCTCACGGTGTGCGCCCGCGACGACGCCGGCCGCGTCGACATCGACGCGATGGAACGCGCGCTGATCGAGATCGACGGCCCCGCCGTGATCATCGCCAGTGCCGGCGAGGTCAACACCGGAGACTTCGACCCGATCGACGCCCTCGCCGACCTCGCCGAGCGCTACGGGGCCTGGCTGCATGTGGACGGCGCGTTCGGCCTGTTCGCCGGCGTATCGCCGCGGCTCGCACACCTGGTGAGCGGCGTCGAACGGGCGAACTCGGTTGCGGCCGACGGCCACAAGTGGCTCAACGTCCCCTACGAGAGCGGCTTCGTGTTCGTCCGCGACCCGACGATCCTGGGTCGCGCGTTCGGTGCGTGGAACGCGCCATACCTGCCGGGCGCCGGCGACACGCACCTCAACTACGGCGCACTCGGCCCGGAGTCCTCGCGCCGCGCCCGCGCGCTGCCGATCTGGGCGACGCTGCGCGCGTACGGCCGGTCGGGCTACCGTGCGATGGTCGAGCGGCACAACGACCTCGCGCTGCGCCTCGGCGCCATCGCCGAGGCCGACCCCCTGCTCGAACTGCTCGCCCCCGTGCGCCTGTGCGTCGTGTGCTTTCGCTACCGCCCGGAAGGGATGGCCGACGCGGAGGTGGACGAACTGAACCGGCGACTGGGCGAACAACTCCAGGAGGACGGCCGGGTATATCCGGGCACCACCGTCTACCGCGGCCGAACGGCACTGCGGCCGGCGCTGGTGAACTGGCGGACCACCGAACGCGACGTGGACCTGCTGGTCGACGTCGTCCGCGAGATCGGCGCGCGCGTCGCGGACGACATCCGCGCGGGTCGGTAGCGAAGCCGGCGGCAAAAACCTCGACCGCAAAAGGGATCAAATACCGGTAAGCGGTATAAAATGGTACCCGAAACTCGATTGAGTGAAGCCCAATTTCCGGGGCAGACGTTCGAGCGGAGGTGGTTCAAGATGATTCCGCTGCTTATCGTGCTTCTGCTCGCATTGATCCTGTTCGGTGCAGGGTTCGCCCTCAAGATCCTGTGGTGGCTCGCCGTCATAGTGCTCGTGGTCTGGGTCCTCGGATTCGTGTTCCGTGGTGCCGGCACGGGTGGTCGTCGTGGGCGTTGGTACCGCTGGTGACCTGACGCGCGATCGAACCACCGGAAGCGGGGCCCGCCGAAACGGCGGGCCCCGCAGCCGCGTTCGGATCCGGACACAGGAGCCGAGAAGCGATCGGGCACCCGGCCGGGCGTCCGAGCCGGGGCCGGCCGGGGGAAACGATCCGACAGGGCGCTCGGGGGCTCGGTCCGGCGGGCGGCAGGGAGTACGTTGGTGGTACCGAGGGCACCTCGTATGCCGCCACCCACGGCGGTGTCGTCTGCGGCGATCCCAACCCCGCGCATCAGATCGACCAGAGGATCAAACCCATGTACTCACAGCACTCGATCGCCGGCCATCGCCGGAGTTCCCGACCCGAGACGACCGTGGAGATGACCTACGGTCTCGCCTGCACGATGTGCGGCCGCGACTTGCGCCCGACCGAGGAAAAACCCGGCCACGACGCGGTTCCGGTGGGTCGGGTCGACGACCGGCAGACCTTCGCGTGCCGTGGAGTGTGTGCCCGACTCGGCAGCGGCTCGGCCGACGGTCTCGCCGAGGAGCCGGTACCGCTGGCCGACCGGCTGGCGGCCTTCGCCCAGGTATAGCCGGGCATCACGGATCCCTACCGATCGACGCCGGTCAGGCGCTCGTCCGCTTGCGGGCGGGCTTGCCCTCGGCAGTCTTCTTCGCCGCCGTACTCTTCCCGGCCGAGCTCTTCTTCGCCGCCGACTTCTTGGCCGCCGTCTTCGACGCGGTCTTCTTCCCGCTTCCCGCTCCGGCCTCTCCCGTCTCGCCCCTCGCCGAGCTTTTCCCGGCTCCGGGCTTCTTCGCGGCCTTGACACTCGCGGTCAGGGCCGCCATCAGGTCCACCACGTTGTCGGGCGCCTTCGAGTCGTCGCCCTCGTCCGACTCGGCGGGGGCGCTGCCGTCGAGGCGGGCGGCGACCAGCGAGTCGAGGGCCACCTTGTAGTCGTCGTGCAAGGTGTGGAAGTCGAAGTCCTCGCTCAGCGTGTCCATCAACGACGTCGCCATCTTCAGCTCCTGCGGCCGGATGTCGAACTTGCCCTCGGGGGCCAGGCCCTTGGGCGCTCGTACCTCGTCCGGCCACAGCATCGTCTGCAGGATCAAAATGTCGTCGTGCACGCGCAGCAGCGCCAGGCTCTCGCGGGTGCGCAGCGTGATCTTGGTGACCGCGGACTTGCCGGACTTGACCAGCGCCTCGCGCAGCAGCACATACGGCTTGGCCGCGCTCGGCGTCGCGGTCTGGAGGTAGTACGCCTTCGAGAGCATCAGCGGGTCGATCTCGTCGACGTCCACGAACGCCAGCACGTCGATGATCTTCTTGCTGGGCAGCGGCAACTCGGCCATGTCCTCGTCGGTGAGCACCGCCTGTCGACCGTCGGGGGACTCGTACGCCTTCGCGATCTCCTTGTACGGGACCTCGCGCTCCTCCAGCTCGCAGTACCGCTTGAGCCGGATCCGGCCGCCGTCCTTCTCGTGCACCTGGTGCAGGTGGACGCCGTGCTCCTCGGTCGCGGGAAACAGTTGGACCGGGATGCTCACCAGTCCGAACGTGATCGCGCCTTTCCAGCTGCTGCGCATCGGGGCCCACTTTCGAGGGGTTTTGCATCGATATGTGACGCGGGGGGACCTTCACGGTATGCCGGAGCGCATCAGCACGACAGTCGACGGACACCGCCTCGCCCTCACCCACCTGGACAAGGTGTGGTGGCCCGAGACCGGCTACACCAAGGGCCAGGCACTCGACTACTACGCCCGGGTCGCCCCCGTACTGCTGCCGCACGTCAGCGGTCGGCCCGTGTCCTTCATCCGGTTTCCGCACGGCGTGGGCGACACGCGCTTCTACAACAAGCACCTGCCGGCCGGTACGCCCGCCTGGGTGAGCACGATCGAGGTGGTCGGCAAGGGCGAGACCCGCCGCCAAGTCGACGTGAACTCGCTCGCGACGCTGATGTGGGCGGCCAACCTCTCCGCGATCGAGATGCACGTCCCCCAGTGGCGCACCGACCCCGAAGGCCACGACCGCCTCGTGCTCGACCTGGACCCCGGACCCGGCGCGGGACTGCGCGAATGCCGCGAGGTCGCGGTACTCGCACGCGACCTGCTCGCCCGGGACGGCCTGACGTGTGTGGTCAAGACGTCGGGCAGCAAGGGCCTGCACCTGTACGCGGCGATCGAGCCGGCCTCGAACAAGGCGGTGAGCGGCTACGCGAAGGCGCTCGCGGTACGCCTGGAAGCCGAACACCCCGCACTGGTCGTGCACCGGATGGCCAAGGAACTGCGCGCCGACCACGTGTTCGTGGACTGGAGCCAGAACTCCACCGCGAAGACCACCGCCGCCCCCTACACCCTGCGGGCGCAGCCCGAGCCGACCGTGTCGACGCCGGTGACCTGGGCCGAGATCGAATCCGACACCGAACTGAACTTCGGCCCGGACGACGTACTCACCCGCATCGAACGCGAGGGCGACCTACTGGCCGCCCTCCTGGACCCCGACACCACCGGCCGCCTACCCGACGACTGACCGCCCGGGGGCCGGCCGGACTCAAGCGAGATCCTCGCCCGCGAGGTCGGGGCGTAGGCGGTGCCAGGAGGGGTGGCGCAGTATTCCGGTACGGGTGCGCATCGCGTAGCGGACCTCGCCGACCAGGCGGGGGAGGGCCCAGCGGGCTGCCGGTTCGCGGGGCTCGGGGTCGAAGGGGCACTCGTCGATCGCGGCGACCGCGAGGAGTTCGCCGATTCGCTCGCGTTCGTGGTCGGAGAAGCCTGTGCCCACGGCGCCGACATAGCGCAGGCCGCCCTCGTGCGGGATGCCCATGAGCAGGGCGCCCGGGAGGCCGGCGAGGCGGCCGTTGCCCGGGAGCCAGCCGCCGATGACCACGTCGACGGTCTGTACGTGGCGGATCTTGACCCAGGTGGCCGATCGCTTCCCCGGCAGGTATGCCGAGTCGAGTCGCTTGCACACCAGGCCCTCCAACCCCGCCGCCCGGGTCGCCGCCAGTGCGGCCTCACCGTGCCCCACGATCGCGGTCGGTGTCGACCAGTGCGCGCTGTCCAGCGGCAGGCCCTCGAGGGCGGCGCGCCGCGCGGCGTACGGGTGGCCGATCAGCGCCTCGCCGCCCAGGAACGGGACGTCGAACAGCATCAGGTGAGCCGGCGTCGTGTGCCGCATCCGGGCAGCCTCGGCGGGGTGGTCGGCCAGGCCCATCCGCTGCTGGAGGCGCTCGAAGTCGCTGTGCCCGTGTTCGTCCAGGGCGACGATCTCGCCGTCCAGGACCGCGGAGACCCCGCCGAGGGCGGTGCGCAGCGCGCGCAGCTCCGGGTAGGCCGCGGTGATGTCCATCCCCGACCGCGAGCGCAGCACGATCGTGCCGTTGCCCGGGAGGTACGCCAGGCAGCGCTGGCCGTCGAGCTTGGTCTCGTACGCCCACTCGTCGTCGTGGTCCGGGGGCGGGAGCGTGCCCGCGGTCGCGAGCATGGGCGAGTACACGGGGAGCGCGGCCATGGGATGAACGTGGTCGCTCGCGCCGCGATGTATACGCCGCGACCGGCGTTGTCCCTCGTTCGGCCGGGCCGGGGGCCGGGGGCCGGTTCGGCAGGCCGCGCTTGTACGCCTGGGCCACCGCCGCCGCGCGGTTCGCTATCCGCGAGCCTCGTCCCGGACCACGCGGAAGGCGATGCCGGCGGCGGTCAGCCGCGAGATCAGGGCCTGGCCGAGCGCGGCGGCCGTGGTGGTCTGACCGGCGGTGAGCGGCAGGTCGTCGTGGGCCAGGGACAGCGCCGACTCGGCGAGCATCTTGGCTGTTTCGTCGTAGCCGGGATCGCCGCCGGCGACCTCCGTGACAACCCGTCGAGTCGGCGTCTCGGCGACGAACAGCACGCGAAACCACGCCTTCGCGCGGGCGGCGGGGGAGGGACCGGTGCCCGGTGGCCGCCGGGCGAGGAGGTGTTCGCGGGCCGGCGGAATCCGGGCCAGCGTGTACAGGGCACCCAGGCCCACGGCGCCGGCGAGCGCGACCGGCAGGTGCTTGACGGCCGCGTAGTGCCGGTAGGTGAAATCGGGGCCGTAGCGCTCCAGCGCGGCCGCCGAGCGCACGACGACCTGCGGGTCGATCGTGGGCAGCGGTACGGCCCACATCCGGGTCGTCCGGTCCAGGCGAGGCGGACCGCCGCCGATCCGCACCCGGCGACCGGTCGGCGCGGGCTCGATCGCCCGCCGGGCCCGATGCACCCGCTCGCCCTCGTGGGACCGGGAGAACGCGGTGAGCACCGAGTCGAACGTACCTCCCGAGGGCATGCCGCTCGCCCGGACGAAACCGTCGACTCGGATCGGCACGTCGCTCGGCAACAGCCCGACCGTGTACAGCACGCCGAGGTCGTGCGGGATCGAGTCGAACCCGCACGCGTGCACGAGACGTGCCCCGGTCTCGATCGCGCGCGCGTGCTGGTCCAGGTACACCCGGTCCACGAACTCCGGTTCACCGCACAGGTCCACGTAGTCCGTCCCCGCCTCCGCGCACGCCGCCACGAGCGGACCGCCGTAGCGGACGTAGGGGCCCACCGTGGTCGCCACCACCCGGGACGCGGCGGCGATCTCGCGCAGAGCGGCCGGGTCGTCGGCCTCCACGCACAGCAGCGCGAGCTTCGCGCACCCCGGGTCGATCGCCGCCAACCGCTCGCGCAACGCCCGCAGCTTGTCGAGGTTGCGGCCCGCGAGGGCCCAGCGCGTGTCGGCCGGCGCGTTGCGGGCCAGATAGGCGGCGGTCAGCTCGCCGGTGAACCCGGTCGCGCCGAACAGGACGATGTCATACAACCGGGTATCGGACGGCATGCCCCGAGGTTTCCGCAGTAGCCCCCGGCACCGCAAGATGCCGTACGGGTCACAACCGGCGCCCGCGTTCGGGGCGCGTCGCCGCTCCCGGCGCGCCCCGAGTCGTCACCGGCTCAGCAACGCCGCGATCGTCGACCCGGACGCCTCCCGGTCCCACGTCGAGTCGTTCCCGGCCAGCGCCGCGAACACCCGGTCCCAGGCTTCCTGTTCGACGCCCAGACGGGTCGTGGCCAGGGAGGCGATCTCCTCGGCGGCCTCGATCCCGGCGAGCCGAATCGCGTCCGGTACCTCGATGCGGTGCACGGCTTCGGCGACCCAGTTCAGGACCGTGCCCGCGCCGCGTGCCTCGTGTACGAGATCACGGCCGGTCAGCAGTTCGGCCTCGACGGCCCGGTCCACGAACCGGTACCAGTCCACGTCGCCGAGCGCGGCGTGGCCGTGCGCGACGGCCGCGCGCGCGTGCGCCGCGCTGCGCAAGCCCGCCTCCCGGGCGATCGTGGGGTGCAACCGCCCCGGCTCCAAGGCGCGTGGCGGCGAGTCGGGGTGCGCGACCAGGCGATGCCATACCGCGGACGGGAACGGCTCGCGGGCGTGCTCGGCCAGGAACGCGTCCCAATCGTGGGGGTGGCCCGCGGTGAGCAGGACGTCGGCGTAGTAGCCGCCGGTGCACCGGCGCAGCTTGACCAGCAGCTTGTCGAAGGTGCGTTCGCGGTCGATGCGCTCGGTCAACGTCGTTTCCGGGTCGGCCTGTCGCAGCGCCTTGACCACCACCCGGGCGGCCGTCGCACCGAGCCGACCCTGTTCGACCAGATCGGTGATCCGGTCGGCCCCGCCGTACCGCAACAGGCCGCGGATCGCGATCAGTTGCTCGGTCAGCGACGCCTTCTTGTGCAGCAACCGCACGGCGTGCTCGATCACCTCGACGTCGGCCGCCTCGATCCGTGCGCGCAACTCCGGCAGCGTGTCGGCGGAGATCCGGACGTTGCGCAACAGATGTTCGCGCAGCACGGGATCCCACGCCAACAGGTCGCCGGGGCCCGACCCGGTCCGGCCCTGGGGGACTCGGGACAGGATCACCCGGCGATAGGGCGCATCGAGGACGCGGTCGCACACCTGGTAGAGGGTCGCGTTGAGTTCGGGGTCGTCCAGGCGCAGGATGCGGGTTCGGGTGTCGCGGCTGCGGTCGGCCCACGCGACGGCGTGCAGCGCGGACCGATCCGGCGCGGCGAACGCGTAGTCGATCAGCGCGTTCGACTCCTCCCCGGAGTGATATCCGACGAAATCCGCGAATGCCCACAGCGTCGAGAACGCGTCGGGGCCCAGCTCGGGCAGGAGCACCGCGAGCGCTTCGGGGCCCGCGAGCAGGAGCAATCGGCCTGCGGGCCACTGCCAACGGTACGGCTTGCTGCCGAAGCCCGCGGCCCGATCGAACCCGACCCGCTCGTGCGACGACACGGCGTCCCACGTGAGCGGCGCGGACGCGGCGGTTTCGGCAGCCTCGGTGGGTTCGGCAGTCTCGTGGGGTTCGTTGGGTTCGACGGGTTCGACGGGTTCGACCGGTTCGGTGATCCTGGACAAGAACGTGGGCAGCGGCTCGGATTGCGCGCCGGTGTACATCGCGGTCAACGCGCGCAGCCACAACTCCCGGTCGGTGCCCAGCCGTTGCGCGACCAGCGCTTCGGCGGCCGTGCGGATCCGGTCGCCGACGATCCGGTTGCGCCACGCGCTGGGCAACGGCAGCAGCGCCACCGTCGGCAGTGCGTCGAGCAGTTCGGTCGGGCCGAGGATGCCGTGGCGGTAGGCGGCCTCGGCCAGACCGTCGCCGCGGCCGTTCTCGCGGTGGTTGTCGCCCGTCCAACGCAGGAAGGAACTCGGCCGGGACGGAACAGGCCAGCGCTCGGACGGCGGGTATTCGTCCGGGCGTGGGGCGGGTGTGCCGGCCCGGACCGCCGCGAGCCGCTGCACCGTCACCTCCTCCAGGCTCGCGTTGTCGGCGAGCGCCGCGAGTACCTCCGGCTCGCCCCTGTCGATCAGGTCGTTGGCGACGACCTCGTCGAAGACCCGTCGCCCGAGCGCCACTCGCGGTTGTGTCGACGCGCTCGCGAAGCACGCCTCGTAGACCCAGCTCGGATACTCGTAGCCCGGGGCATTGCCGACCCACACGTCGACGAGCGACGCAAGCACCGCCGGGTCGGCGGGCACCGGTATCTCCACCGGCGCGCCGCTCGCCGATCCGGCGGACTCCGCCACCGCACGCACGAAGTCGGCCGCGGACAGCTTCGTACGCTCGTCGGGCAAGATCTCGGCGCGCTTGGTCGGCTTGGCGGTGGTCGGCGGCGCCTCGACCGGTTCCTCGGTCGCCGAAGCGGCCTCGCGCAGCGCCTGTTCGAGCGCGGCGGCGGCGTCGCGGGCGAGTTCCTCGGCGGCCGGAGGCGGTCCGGCGGCCTGCGCCGCGATGGTGATCAGCTCGGCGAGCGACGCCTCGAACGTGTCGATCAGGCCCAGCGCGATTGCGAACGCCTCGGCGTGGCCCGCGAGGTGAGTACGCGTCAGCTCGGCGAGCCGGATCCGCATCGGGGCGAGTACCGCGTCCTGGTCGAACCCGGTGGTGCCCGAGACCACGTCGCGCGCGGGATACGCGACGTCGACGAGCAGGGTCGGGTCGAGCACGCCGTGCGCGACCGCCTCGTTCGCCCACGACCCGGCTCGGCCGAAGCCCTCCGTGCGCAGCCATTCGGCCGGGTCGATGTCGACGGCGATGCGGTGGTGGCCCCGGAAGGAGTTGATCATCGCCAGCCGCAGCGACGTGCGGTCCTCGTCGGTGGCGTCCTCGTGCCGGAGCAGGTCGTCGATCGCCTCCGTCGCGAAGCGGGACTCCCGGTGGGCGCTCATCAGGAGCGGGAAGTCGTGCGCGTACGGCTCGTGCACGAGGTCGCGCACGGTGGTGCGGCTGGTCCGGGTCTGGAACAGCTTCGGCAGGGTCGCCGGATCCTCGTACGGTTCGCCGCTCGCGCGCAGGTCGGCCGGGCCCGTCCCGGACTTCAGCGCGGCCTCGATCCGGTTGCGGATCTGGGTCGCGGTGCCGGTACCGGACGCCGCCAGGAGCGCGCGCACGGCGTCGGGGCCGTTGCGCTCCCACACGCGCACGTACGCGTACTGCTGGGCGGTCTTGCGGCAGCCGAACCGCAGTGCGCACGCCACGAGTTCCGGATCGCCGCTGACCAACAGCGGGGCCAGCGTGCGGCGGTCGGCGTTGCGCAGCAGCTGTGAGTCGGAGTTCTGCAGCAGTTCCGCGCGCAGGTCCGCGTCGAGCGGTTCGCGCGCGGCGATCGTCCGGCGCAACGACGGGGTCGAGCGAACGTTGCGATAGGCGGCCGCGTCGACGGCCGGGAGTTGCTTGGCGACCAGCCGGGCGAGATCGCGGATGTCCAGGCCGGCGTTGCGCGCGACGGCCACCCACGCGCGCTCGTCGGTCGAGCCGATCGCGGCGTCGTGCACGGCGGCGGGCAGGCCGCCGCCGGAGAGCAGGTCGTGCACGAGCGCGTCCGGCAGGCCGGGGAGCAGGTCGCGCAGGTCGTCGGGGTCGGTCGCGGTGAGCAGGAAGCGGTACGGCTTGGTCAGCGTCGGCGGCGGGCCGCCGGGCTTGTCGGGGGTCGCGGTGACGGTGCCGTCGGCGATCGCGGTGAGCAGCGACGGGAGCGTGCCGCGG
>NZ_WWJX01001372.1 GCF_009865215.1 Streptomyces sp. SID3343
TCCCCACCCCGCACGCCGGCCCCGACGCGCCCCGAAACGCCACCGGGCGCCGACGAGAGAGAGCGATTCCCCATGACCGCGAGCGCTGCCACCCCGCAGGCGCATCCGTCCCCGTCGGTGACCCCGGACCCCGAGGGAGGCCCGGAGACGAACTGGTTCACCACCGCCCGGTTCGGCATGTTCGTCCACTGGGGTCTGTACTCCCTCGCCGCACGGCACGAGTGGCTCAAGAACGTCGAGCGACTGACCGACGAGCAATACCAGGTCTACTTCGACCACTTCGACCCCGACCGCTACGACCCCGTCCAATGGGCCAGAGCCGCCAAAGCGGCGGGCATGCGCTACGTCGTCCTCACCACCAAGCACCACGACGGCTTCTGCCTGTGGGACAGCGCCCTCACCGAATACAAGGTCACCAACACCCCGCACGGCCGTGACCTCGTAGGGCCGTTCGTCGAGGCGTGCCGCGCCGAGGGGCTCAAGGTCGGTCTCTACTACTCGCTGATCGACTGGCACCATCCGTCCTTCCCCGTGGACGGCACCCACCCGCAGCGCGACGACGAGGCGTTCAAGGCGGCCAACGCCGAGCGGGACATCCGCGACTACCGGCAATATCTGCACGGCCAAGTCCGCGAACTGCTGACCTCGTTCGGAAGCGTCGACTACCTGTTCTTCGACTTCTCGTATGTCGGGCGCAGCTGGTGGGGCGGCAAGGGACCCGACGACTGGGATTCCGCACAGCTCCTGCGGACCATTCGCGAACTGCAGCCGCACGTCCTGGTCAACGACCGAACCGGCCTTCCCGGGGACTTCGTCACCCCCGAGCAGTACCAGCCGTCCGGCCCCATGACCGAGAACGGGCAACCGGTGCTGTGGGAAGCCTGCCAGACGCTCAACGGCAGTTGGGGCTACGACCGGGACAATTCGGACTACAAGAGCCCCGAGATGCTGATCCGCATGCTCGTCGACGGAGTGTCCAAGGGCGGCAACCTGCTGCTCAACGTGGGACCCACCGGCCGCGGCGAGCTCGATCCGCGCGACACCGCGATCCTCGACGAGATCGGCCGGTGGACGCAGGTGCACGAGCGCTCGATTCGCGGCTGTGGCCCCTCTTCGTACACCGCCCCCGCCGAATGCCGGTACACCCAGCGCGGCGACCGGCTCTACGTCCACCTGTTCGCCTGGCCGCTGCGGCACCTGCACCTTCCCGGGCTGGCCGGCCGGGTGCGCTACGCCCAACTGCTCAACGACGCGTCCGAGATCGTCCCCGTCCACATCGACCCGGACCGGCCCGCGGTCAACACCGAGATGGGCGGCCAGCCCGCCGGAACGCTCACACTCCAGCTCCCGGTCGGGCGCCCCGACGCCCTCGTACCCGTCATCGAACTGTTCCTGAACGCCCAGGCGACCCAGGACGCCGGGGACAGCCCGGCCGCCGGCTGACCGCAGGCCGCAGGCCGCAACACCGTCCGTCCAACGCACCCTCACGGAGGCATCATGCAACGCCGCACGTTCCTCACGGGCACCGCGGCAGGGGTGGCGCTGGCCGTCGCCCCCGTCGGCGGACCGCCGACCGCCGGCGCGAGCGCGGCCCCGGCGGCCGTCCGCACGTTGGACGAGCTGCAGGCCGCGATCGACCGGGCACGACCCGGTGACCGGATCGTCGTGGCCGACGGGACCTACACCGTCGCAGCGGACCGCCCGCTCACCATTCGCAACAAGCGGGGCACCAGGCGCGCGCCCATCACCATCGCCGCCCGGACGCCGGCCGGCGTCGTCCTGGAAGGCGAGCACAGCTTCGTCCTCGAAGCGTCGAGCCACATCACCCTCAGCGGCTTCTCCTTCCGGCAGCGGAGCACCCTGGACGTCCCCCCGGACTGCTCGCACATCCGGCTCACCCGCAACGACTTCCAACTGGCCGACATCGAGGGCGTGCACTGGGTGATGGTGCGCGCGGACGACAGCACGGTCGACCACAACCACTTCCACGGCAAGAGCACCCTCGGCATCTACCTCGGCATCGAGGGCGCGGGCACCGAGGAGATGGCCCAGCGCGTCCACGTGTACCGCAACCACTTCTCCGACCACACCTTCGCCGGCTCCAACGGCGGCGAACCGATCCGGCTCGGCGTCAGCCCCCGGGCTTTGTCCGGCGCCCACGCCGTCGTGGAGTACAACCTGTTCGAGCGGGCCAACGGGGATCCCGAGGCGATCTCGGTGAAAAGCTCGGACAACACCATCCGGTACAACACCATCCGCAACAGCTTCGGCGGGATCGTCCTGCGGCACGGCAACCGCAACCGAGTGGAAGCCAACCACCTCATCGACGGCACCGAAGGCGTGCGGATCTATGGCAACGACCATGTGATCGTCAACAACTACCTCGCGGGCCTGTCCGGGCGTGCCCTGGTGATCGGCAGCGGTTCGGAGCGCGATCACCTTCCCGGCGAGACGCCCGAGGCACGCCGCGGCAACGACGGCCCCGACCGCATCCTCATCGCCTACAACACCCTGCTGAACAACAACGGCACCATCTCGGGGGAGAGCCAGCGCCCGCACGAGCCGCGCGACGTCACCGTCGCCGACAACCTGCTCGTCGCGGACACGGGCCAACTGGTCGCGATGGCGAACACCGTGCGCTTCACCTGGTCGGGCAATCTCCTGTGGGGCGCCGCCGCAGACGGCAACATCCCCGCCGCAGGCGGCACCCGGGTCGACCCGAAGCTGGTGAAGGACCCCTACGGCATCGCCCGCCCGGCCGCCGGCAGCCCGGCGATCGACGCCGGCACGCTGCGCCGTCCGCGCGTCACCCACGACATCGACGGACAGCCCCGCAGCAGGACCCCGGACGTGGGCGCGGACGAATACTCCCGCCGGGCGCCGAGGCGCGGACCCCTGACCCCGGCCGACGTCGGTCCCCGGGCCGACTGAGCGCACCCGCCACTTCGTTCCAGGAGGCACCATGCAACGGCGCACGTTCCTCAAGAGCACGGCGGTGGCCGCACTTGCCGCCGTACCCCTGACCACCTCACTGTCGGGCAGCGCATCGGCGGCCGACATCCCGGTCACCTCCCTCGCCGCGCTCCAGAACGCGATCGACGGCGCCGCACCCGGTGACCGGATCGTCGTCGCCGACGGCACCTACACGGTCCCGACGGGCAGCGCGATCAACATCTCGGGCAAGAACGGCACGGACGCCGCGCCCATCACCATCGTGTCCAAGACCCGCGGCGGCGTGGTGCTGCGGGGCGCACGCGGCTTCGTGCTCGGCAATTCGAGCAACATCGTCATCAGCGGCTTCGCCTTCCGGCAGAGCACCACGCTCGAAATCCCGGCGGACTGCTCGGCGATCCGGCTGACCCGCAACGACTTCCAGTTCGCGGACACCGGCGATCCGTACTGGGTCGTCGTGCGGGCGGACGACTGCAAGATCGATCGCAACCATTTCCACCACAAGACCACCGCGGGCATCTTCATCGTCGTCGACGGTCCCGGCTCGACCGACATGGCGCAGAACCTGAAGATTTTCCGCAACCACTTCTCCGACCACAGCTTCACCGGCGACAACGGCGGCGAGCCCATCCGCCTCGGCGTCAGCGGCCGGGCCCTGTCCGCCGCCGGCGCATACGTGGAGTACAACCTGTTCGAGCGCTGCGACGGCGACCCCGAGGCCATCTCGGTGAAGTCCTCGGAGAACACCGTGCGGTACAATACCATCCGCGACAGCCGCGGCGGCATCGTGCTGCGGCACGGCAATCGTTCGAGGGTGGAGGGGAACCACCTGATCGGCGGCGTCGACGGGGTGCGCATCTACGGCAACGACCACGTGATCGTCAACAACTACCTCAGCGGGCTGTCCGGCCGAGCCCTGGTGGTCGGCAGCGGCAGCACCCGTGACCACACCAAGGACGAGACGAAGGACCAGCGGCGGGGCAACGACGCCTGCGACCGCGCGGTGATCGCGCACAACTCCCTGATCGACAACGTCGGCACACTGTCGGGCGAGACGCGCACGTACGAGCCGCAGGGCGTGACCATCGCCGACAACCTGCTGGTCGGCAACTCCGGCAGTCTCGTCGCCATGGGAGCCACGACCGGCTTCACCTGGCGGAGCAACCTGCTGTGGGGGGCAGCCGCCAACGGCAACATCCCCGCGGGGGGCTTCACCCGGGCCGACCCCCGGCTCGGCCAGGGGGCGGACGGTGTGCTGCGGTTGACGGCAGGCAGCCCGGCGATCGGCGCAGCCACCGGCAGTACAGTCCTGGCGGACGACATCGACGGGGACCCGCGCGGCAGCGTACGCGACATCGGTGCCGACGAATACGCGACCGGCCCTGCGCTTCGGCACCCCCTCACCGCCGCGGACGTGGGTCCGAACGCCGCCTGACCGACCACCGGTGACGGGGCACCGCACGCCTGACCGAACCATCCACCCGACCTCGCGATCCGGCCGACCCGGTCCGCCCGACCCCCGTCCGGGCGGACCGCGCCGGACCCCCGCAGGGCAATCGCACACACCGTCCGTAGGCCAACCGCAGGCCAACCACAGGAAGGCAGGGTCGTGACCGAGGAGAGCAAACCGAGCGCAGCGGACCGCCCCCCGCTCCGCCCGCCGGCCGGGGCGGACGGCGGGCGGACCAGGCTGGGCCTGTGCTCGGTCACCTTTCGCCGGTTGCCCGCCGCCGAGGTCGCGCGACGCGCGGCCGACGCGGGCCTGGAGGTGATCGAGTGGGGAGCGGACGTGCACGCGCCCGCGGGGGAGCCCGGTACGGTCCGCGCGGTCCGTGAGGTCTCCGACCGCCACGGGCTGCGCTGTTGTTCGTACGGTTCGTACTTTCGCGCCGGCCCCGCCGAGTCGGCCGACTTCCCCGCTGTCGCCCGGGCGGCCGTGGTGCTCGGGGCACCTCGGGTACGGGTCTGGGCAGGCGCAACCGGATCGCGGTCCGCGCTGCCGGACGAGCGGCGCGAAACCGTGCGCTGCCTGCGGGAAGCGGCCCGGATCGCCGCGGACCACGGCCTGGAGCTCGCGACGGAATTCCACGGCGGAACGCTCACCGACACGGTCGCCTCGACCGTCCGGCTGCTGGACGAGGTGGGCGCCGACAACGTCCACACGTACTGGCAACCGCCGCTCGACACCCCCGACGAGCAGGCGCTGGCAGGGCTTGTCGAACTCGGCGACCGAGTCACCGCCGTGCATGTCTTCTCATGGTGGCCGGGCAACCACCGGCTACCGCTGGCGGAGCGCCGGGACCTGTGGGGCGCAGCCCTGGGCCTGGTGGCGGGGCGGGGCGTCGACGCGCTCCTGGAGTTCGTCCCCGGCGACGACCCCGCGGTGCTGACGCGCGAGGCCGAGACCCTGAGACGCGCCACGGAACAGGCCCCCTCGATCCGACATGATCGACCGTGAACCGGGCGGGTCACGGGTGAGACGACCCGTCACCCGCCCGTCCACCCACCAAAACGCCAGGACGGCAGGCATGCATTTCGAGGGCGACGACACGCTCGTGTTCATCGGCGACTCCATCACCGACGCGGGCCGCGACCGTGCGGATCCCACCTCGCTCGGCGAGGGGTACGTCCACGACATCGCGCGGACGCTGCGCGAGCGGGCGCACGACGGGCCAGGCCCCCGCGTCGTCAACACGGGAATCAACGGTCACCGCGTGTACGACCTCGAATCCCGCTGGAGCACCGACGTCATGGACCACCGGCCCACTGTCGTCACGGTCAAGATCGGCATCAACGACACCTGGCGACGCTACGACCGCGACCTCCCCAGTCCGGTCGAGGAGTTCGAGGCGTGCCTCGACCGCCTGCTCGCGACCACCGCGCGAGAGTTGTCCGCGCAGCTGGTCGTCATCACCCCGTTCCTGCTTCCGGTCGGGCCGGACCAGGAACGCTGGTTCGAGGACCTGTCACCGCGTACCGACGCCGTCCTGCGGGCAGCCGTGCACAACGGAGCCCGAGTGGTGCGCGCGGACCTCGTGCTGCCCCGCGCGGCGCAGGAGAGGGAGCCGGCGGAGCTGGCCCCGGACGGTGTCCACCCGAGCCCGCTGGGGCATCGGCTGATCGCCGACGCCTGGCTCGCCGAGGTCGCGCCCGCGGCTTCGGCGGCAGGGCGATAGCGCGGACCGAGCGGATCGGTCGCGGCGCGCGTCCACGCGTCGCAGCGGGGCTCGGGGCCGACTGCGGACGAAGCGCCGGCCGGCGAAGTCCGCGATCCCGCACCGCTTTACGGGCTCGGACGCCGAGTGCGCCGAACCTGTGCCGTCGAGTCACGGACGACCAGCTTCACCGGCAAGGTCATGGGCTTGCCCGTGCGCGGTGCCGGATTGCCCCGCGAGGACAGCAGCGCGTCGACGGCAGCCCGTCCCTGGGCGCGGAGTGGGGCGGCGACGGTGGTCAGCCCGGGCCTGACGATGCGGGTCGGGAAGATGTCGTCGAAGCCGACCACGCTGACGTCGTCGGGAACCCGGACGCCGCGTGCCTGGAGAGCGAGCACGGCCCCGATCGCCAGTTGGTCGTTGTAGGCCACGACGGCGGTCGGCAGGTCCTCGGGGAGCGCGTCGGCGGCTTCGCGACCGCCCGCGACCGTCGGTGCGAAGGGGCCCACGCGCTGCACCCTCATGCCCAGCCCGGTCGCCGCCTCGCGCAGGCTCCGCAAGCGCATCCCGTCCGCCCACGAGGCCTCCGGACCGGCGACGTAGGTCACGGTGCGATGCCCCAACCGTGCCAGGTGTTCCGCGGTCACGAGCATGCCGTGCGGGTTGTCGAGGGTGATGCTGGGGACGTCGGCGACGTGCCGGTTGAGGACGACCACCGGCCGCTGCTTGGCAGTCATCCGGATGGCCGAGTCCGACAGTCGGGTACCCGCCAGTACGAGCCCCTCGACGGCGGGCAACGCCCGTTCCAGGCTGGCGCGTTCCACCCGGTCGGACTCCTGGGCGTCGACCAGCAGGAGGACGAACCCGGCCTCGGCGGCGGCGGACTCGGCTCCCCGGATGATCTCCGCGTAGAACGGGTTGGTCACGTCGGAAACCACCAACGCGAGCATCGAAGTGCGGCCGGTGGGCAATCCCGACGCCAACGGATTGACGCGGTAGCCAAGCTCGGCGGCCACCCGCCGGATGCGTTCCGCGGTCGCCGCGTTGACCCGGCCCGGCCTGGCGAACGCCCGGGACACGGTGGACGCGGCCACCCCTGCGGCCCGGGCGACGTCGTAGATCGTCGGTGCCTTGTTCACGCCGGTCGCGGCGGCCGGGGCGCTGTCACGCTCGCTCACCCGATCTCACTTCCGTTCTCGTAGGAAAGCCGCAGGTCCCGGGCAGCGACACGGGGTATCGGACGACGCTGTCGCTGCCACGGGATGAGCGAGGGAGCGCACTGTACTCCGTTCGGACACCGTCACCCACCGAGCGGTCGGGGCGCCGGTGGCCGCCACACGAACGACCCGGGCGTTCGGAGCACAAGGGCGCGTCCCGACGTCGTCGAGTGACCCGCTCCTCTCGCTCGGCCCGTCTCGCGCGCCGAGCTGCGCGGCGACGGCCCCCACACTCGGACGGCCCCCACCTTCATCGGCCGCGCCGCGGATCCATGCGGATTCAGACGGGCTCGGGGGTGAGCGTGCGCGGGATCGGGGCGCCGGCGGTCAAGTCTGCTCGGTGGGCGGCGGTGGTGGTGGCGGCAAGGACGAAGTGGACGGGAAGGCCGAGACGGGCGGCGAGCGCGGCGGCCGGGGCGAACTCGGGTGTCGCCTGGAGGATTCTGCCGCCACGGTGGCCCACTTTGACGGGAAGGCGGCTGCCGAGGACGTCCACGTGCGTCCAGCCTCGTTCGAGTTCGGTTTTACGGACCGGCCGTTCGCGTATGCCCAGCGTGGTGGTGAGGCGAAAGACGGCGTCACGCAGCGGTTGGGCGCCCTGCGGTGGGCACAGGACGGAGAGCGTGTGCGCGGGGCGGCCCTTCTTCATGAGGATGGGGGTCAGCCAGGCATCCGAGGCACCGGCTTCCATGAGGGACGCAAGTACGCCGGGCCATGCGCGCGGGTCCAGGTCGTCGATGTTGGTTTCCAAGACGACGGCGTCGGAACCGGTTTCGAGGGTCGCGGCGGGGGCCCGGGTGCCGAGGAAGACGCGAGTGACGTTGGGGCGCCCGGGGGTGTCGCGGCTGCCGGCCCCGACGCCGATCCGCTCCAGACGCAGATGTGGCAGGGGCGAGCACTCACGCGCCAAGGTGGTGAGCAGCGCCATGCCGGTGGGGGTGGCGAGTTCGCCCTCGCCGCCCGCGAACACCTGCCACTCGCAAGCGAGTTCGGCCACGGCGGGAGCGGGGACGGGAAGTTCGCCGTGGGCGGTGGTGACGCGGCCGAAGCCCAACGCCACGGGGCTCGCCGTCAGATCGGTCACGGCGAGGTCGTGAAGCGCGGCGCAGACGCCGACGACGTCGGCGATGGAGTCCCAGGCGCCCACCTCGTGAAAGTGCACCTCTTCCGGTTCCGTGCCGTGTACGCGTGCCTCGGCGACGGCGAGGCGGGCGAAGGCGGCGAGTGCCGACGCGCGGACCGGATCGGCCAGCGGCGCCTGCTCGATGAGACGGCGTACGTCCTTCCACGTTCGGTGCGCGTGGTCGTCGGCGCTCGGCGTCACCTGGATCCGCGTCGCGCGCATACCGGCGCGGTCGACCCGGGTCCGCACGAGGCGTACCTCGCCGGGCACCACGGCCTCCACCGCCGCACGCACGGTGCACAACTCGGCCCCACCGTCGACGAGGGCGGCCAGCAGCATGTCCCCGGCGACGCCGGCGGACGCGTCGACCCATGCGGCCCTCACGGGCGCAACCGGTGCAGGACCTCGCCGGCCTGCGGCACGACGAGTGTGTCCGGGTCGGCGGCGAGCGCCTCGAAATCCACCGCGGCGGGGTCCAGATGGCCCAGGTTCGCCCTGCGCACGACGTCTTCGGGAATGCCGGTCGCGAGGGTGACGGTCAACCGGCAGCGCTCGCCGTGCTCTTCGTCGTACGTACCCGCGCCGCGCAGGTGGGTGGAGTGCGCCAGGACGCCCCAGTGCAGGTGCTTGAAACGGTCCCACTGCTTGGTGAAGTAGTCGCGGCAGTGATAGCCGATCTCCTCGATCTCCGGGTGCATCGCGGAGATCGTCCGCACGTGCGGCGCGTACAGGACGACCTCGCCGCCGTCCGCGACGACCGGTTCGAGCTTGTAGAAGCCCTTCGCCGCGGTCCAGATGTCCTCGTACTTCTCCGGGATCACGGACAGCACACGCCGCACGGGGGCGTCGAGGTAGCGGACGTGGACCTGCGCGGACACGTCGGCCGCCGCCGACCAGGCCGCCTCCGGCGTCCCGTACGCCATCGACTGCAGCGCCCCGGTACCGGATTCGACCACGACGCACAGTGCGCGCCTGCGGCTGGGGATCAACGCGGCCGCCTCGTGGATCAGCGCGCGGACCGGGGTGATGCCGCGCGTTCCGATGATCTGTGCACTGGTGATCAGGGCCCCGAGCCAGTGCGACAGGTCGATGATGTCCGCGCCCGCGACGCCGGGGAAGAAGTACTTGTCACCGCCGGAGAAGCCGACCACCTCGTGCGGGAAGACCGGGCCGACGACCAGGGCCACATCGTGCTCCACGACGGCCCGGTTCAGGCGCACGTCCACCTCTTGGCGCAGCAGCCCGCCGGACAGCTCGGCCACGCGCTCGGCGCCGATCGTGCCGACCGAGGCGAACGTCGACGGCTTCCACCACTCGTGGTTGAGCACGGTCATGCCCGGCAACGGGGGAATGTGGGCGGCCAACTCGGCCTCGCCCATCGGGGCGTGCGTACCCAACGCGACAAGCACCGTCAACCGGGAGACCCGGCCGTACAGCGCCTCGTGCACCGCGGCGAGCAGCAGCGGAAGCGGGCAACTACGGGTGCCGTCGGGTACCACCAGGCATACGCTGCGGCCGTCGAGATCCTCGTTCGCCAGTTGTTCGGCGACGAAGGCTCGCACCCGGGCCTCGGGGAGGACGGCGCCCGGCCCACCGATCTGTGCTGTCATGGCGGCCAGAGGACCATGGTGTCGGACGCGGTGCAAGTGCCCGGGGCAACACATGGCAACCGGTTGCCGCGCCGGACCGACGGCAGCGAACATGCCGTCATGCCAAGCCTCCACCCCGACCGACTACCTCCCGTCGACCCCGGTAAGCGGGCTCTCGCCCGGCGCCGAAACGAGACGGTGTACGACCGGCCGTTCCCGTCACCGCACCGGCTCGACCGGGAAGAGGCAGTCCAGGCGGCGGCGAAACCGGTGAGCGTCGACTCGCGAAAGGTCTTCGAACTGTGACCGCCCAACCCGCGACCCGGCCCCTGTCCCGCGCTGTCGACGGACGACC
Organism: Streptomyces sp. SID3343; assembly: GCF_009865215.1. Classification (GTDB taxonomy): domain Bacteria; phylum Actinomycetota; class Actinomycetes; order Streptomycetales; family Streptomycetaceae; genus Embleya. The sequence goes on from NZ_WWJX01001372.1 coordinate 10,392, forward strand.
CGCCGCGCCGGTGCGCATGCTCCACCTCGGCCTGGGCGGCTTCTTCCGGGCCCATCAGGCCTGGTACACCGAGCACGCCGGCGACGCCGACCGGTGGGGGATCGCGGCGTTCACCGGGCGCAGCACCGCGATCGCCGAGCGGCTGACCGCCCAGGACGGGCTCTACACGTTGGCCACCCGTGCTCCCGACCGCGACCGCTTCGAGGTGGTCGGTTCGCTCACCTCGGCGCACTCCGGCGGCGACCACGGCGCGTGGCTGGACCACTGGCGGCGGCCGGAACTCGCGGTGGTCACCCTGACGGTCACCGAGGCGGCGTACACCCGCGCCCCCGACGGCGGCCTGGACACCCAACGCGCCGACGTGCGAGCCGACATCACCGCACTGCGCGCCGATCCGAAAGCCCCGGTATCGACGGTCGCCGCGCGACTGCTGGCCGGGCTGGCCGCCAGGCGACGCGCGGGCGGCGGCCCCGTGGCCGTCGTGCCGTGCGACAACCTGCCGGCAAACGGCCAGGTCACCGCACGGGTGATCGGCGAACTGGCGGACGCGATCGGGCGCCCCGAATGGCGCGAGGCGGCCGCGCACGCCTCCTACGTCGCCACCATGGTCGACCGGATCACCCCGTGGACCACCGCGGACGACGTGACCGCCATCCGCGACGCGACCGGCCGCCACGACGAAGTCCCCGTCGTCACCGAGCCGTTCACCGAGTGGGTGCTCAGCGGCGAGTTCCCGGCCGGCCGGCCCCGCTGGGAGGACGCCGGTGCCCGCTTCGTCGCCGACGTCACGCCGTACGAGGAACGCAAACTGTCACTGCTCAACGGCGCCCACTCGCTGCTGGCGTACGCGGCGCCGCTCTGCGGCCACGCCACCGTCGCCGAGGCCGTGGCCGATCCGGTCTGCCGGGTCTGGGTGCGCGAATGGTGGGACGAGGCCTCGGCCCACCTGGACTTCCCCGAAACCGCGCTGGCCGCCTACCGGGACGCGCTGACGGCCCGCTTCGCGAACCCGCGCATCCGGCACACCCTCGCCAAGATCGCCGAGGACGGAGCCCAGAAGATCCCGGTGCGCATCCTGCCGACGCTCCACGCCGAACGGACGTCCGGGGCAATGCCGCCCGGCGCGCTCCGCGTCGTCGCCGCATGGCTGCTGCACCTGCTCGGCAGCAACACGATCCCGGTACGAGACGCCGCCGCCCCGATCCTCACCGGATCACCGTCCGACGCCGCGCACGCCGTGCTGGCCTTCCTCGATCCCGCCCTCGCCCGAGACACCGAACTGGTCGAAGCGCTCACCGCCCGCGCCTGGGAACTCGCCTGACCGACGACGTCGAGTCTTCACCCGCGACCGCCCCCGGTCGGCCGCCCACGCGCCGCGGACCCGCCGGAGCGGACCGGCCGGTCGCCAACCGTCGAACCAGCCTCGAACAGGAGAAACACGTCATGCCCCCGGGACTGTCCGACTCCGACCGCGAGGCCGCCGACCACGTCGCGACACTGCTCGACACGCCCGGACGCCTGGGGGTGGCCTTCTCCGGGGGAGTGGACTCCTCCGTGCTGTTGGCTCTGGCCGTTCGAGCGCTGGGCGCCGACCGCGTGGTAGCGGTGCTCGGCGTCTCGCCCAGCCTCGCGGCCGACGAGCGGACGGCCGCCCACCGGGTCGCCGCGAAGATCGGTGCGCGGGTGGTCGAGGTCGCCACCTACGAGGGTGACGTCCCGGCCTACCGGGCCAACGGCCCCGACCGCTGCTTCCACTGCAAGGACGAGTTGTTCGCCCGCATCTCCGCGGAGGTGGTCCGGGAACACGGCCTGACGGCCGTCGCCTACGGGGAGAACGCCGACGACGTGGTGCGCGCGGACCGTCCCGGCGGCAGGGCCGCCGTGCGCCACCGGGTGCTGCGCCCACTCGCCGACGCGGGCCTGGGCAAGGCGGCGGTCCGCCGGATCGCCGCCGCGCTGGGCCTGCCGTGCGCGGACAAACCGGCCGCGCCTTGTCTGGCCTCGCGGGTCCCGCACTTCAGCGAGGTCACGCCGCACAAACTGAGCCAAGTGGAGGCGGCGGAACGGGGCCTGCGGCAGCTGGGCTTCACCGACTGCCGGGTCCGCCATCACGGCGATATCGCACGCATCGAGGTGCCCGTCGCCGAAATCGCGGCGCTCGCGGGTGACCTGCGCGAAGCGGCTCTGGCGGTGGTTCGTGCCGCCGGGTTCCCGACGGTCGCCGTCGATCTCGCCGGCATCCGATCGGGTGCCTTCACGCTTTCCCTGATCGGAGTCCGCCATGGCTGAATCGTTCGCACGTCTGGACCACGACCGGATCGACCGCAGGGGATATCCGGAGGCGATCTACTGCGAGGGCAAGACCCCGGGCCAAGTGGGCGCGATCGCCGCCGAACTGCGCGAGCGCGGCCGGGCCGTGGCCTTGTTCACCCGCGCCGGCCCCGAGCACGCGCGGGCCGTCCTCGCCGAACTGCCCGACGCCCGCCACGAGTCGCACGCCCGGTTGCTCGTGTGGCCACCCGAACCGCCCGCGCCGGAGGGAGGTCTCGTGGTCGTGCTGGCGGCGGGAACCTCCGACCTCCCGGTGGCGATCGAGGCCGAACTGACCGCCCGCCATCTGGGCCGGCGCTGTGAAGTGGCCGTGGACGTGGGCGTCGCCGGACTCCACCGCGTGATCGGCATGCTCGACCTGCTGCGCTCCGCCCGGGTCGTGGTGGTTGCCGCGGGCATGGACGGCGCACTGCCCAGCGTGGTGGCCGGGCTGGTCGCCGCGCCCGTCGTCGCGGTGCCGACCTCCGTCGGCTACGGCGCGGCCTTCGGCGGCCTGGCACCTCTGCTGTCGATGCTCAACGCGTGCAGCCCCGGGGTCGCGGTCGTCAACATCGACAACGGCTTCGGGGCCGGACACCTCGCCGCGCAGATCGCGGCACCCTTGACCCCGGCGGCCGGCGCCCCATCGTGAGGGTCGAACGGCCGAAACCGAGCCCCGCCCCACGGCCATGCCCCACGGTTTCGACGACCGCCCGACCCGAAGTCCGCGATCGGACGTGAGACGGGCGGCAGACCGCGCCGTCGTCCGCACCACCGCCGGCGACCCGACGTCCCGCCCCCACCTCGATCCACGTCGTCGGCATCCGCTCCGTCGGCGCGGCGGCGTGCCCGGTCCCACCCACGGCCCAAGTCACCGACCGGCCTTGCCGATCAGCACCGAACCCGGGCCCGTGCACAAGCTCGCGGCAACACATGACAACCGATTGCCCTGGCCTGCGGCCGCCGACAACCATGCGCAGTATGGCCTCCTCACTCCATCCCGACAGGCTCCTGCCCGTCGACCCAAAGTCGCGAGCCGTCGCCCGCCGCCTCTACGACGCGGTCCGCGACCTGCCGATCCTGTCGCCGCACGGTCACGTGGATCCCAGGTTGCTGGTCGACGACAAGCCGTTCAACGATCCGGCGAGTCTGCTGATCTCCTCCGATCACTACGTCACGCGCCTGCTACACGCCGACGGTGTCCCGCTCGACGAACTCGGGGCAGGACAGGGACAGTTGCCCGAAGCGCAGGCCCGCCGGGCGTGGCGCACCATGTGTGAGCACTGGACCGCGTTCCGAGGGACCCCGGTCCGCTACTGGATGGAAGCCGAACTCGTCGAGATCTTCGGCGTGACCGAGCGGCCCGGCGCGGCCACGGCCGACCGGATCTACGACCGGATCGCCGCGCGGCTGGCCGAGCCGGCCTTCCACCCGCGGGCCCTGTTCCGCCGCTTCGGCATCGAGGTGCTGGCCACCACCGACGACCCCGCGGACGATCTGGCCGCTCACCGGGCACTGGCCGCCGACCCCGAGTGGACGGCGCGGGTCCTGCCCACCTTCCGACCCGACCGCTACCTGGAACCCGGCCAGGGGTGGAGCAAGGCCGTGGCGCGCCTGGCCGAGGCCGCGGACGTCGACACGTCGGACTACGACGGCTACATCCGGGCGTTGGAAGACCGACGACGCCACTTCATCGCGCACGGCGCCACCTCCGCCGACCACAGCCACCCGGACGTGGGCACCGAACCGCTGACCCACGCCGAAGCCGCCCGCATCCACCGGGCCGCGTTGCGCGGTACGGCGAGCGAAGCCGAGGGCGTCGCGTTCCGTCGACACATGCTGCTCGAGATGGCCCGCATGTCCTGCGACGACGGCCTGGTGATGACCCTGCACCCGTCCGTGCGCCGCAACCACCACGCGCCCACCCACCACCGGTACGGCCCCGACACCGGTCACGACATCCCGCTGCGCGCCGAATTCACCGATGCCCTGCGTCCGCTCCTGCACAGGTACGGAACCGCCGAAGGCTTCCACCTGATCCTGTTCACCCTCGACGAGACCGTCTTCAGCCGGGAGATCGCTCCGCTGGCCGGGTTCTACCCATCGGTCTACGCGGGCGCCCCGTGGTGGTTTCTCGACGCCCCCGACGCCATTCGCCGGTTCCGCCGCGCGGTCACCGAGACGGCGGGATTCTCCCGGACTTCCGGCTTCGTCGACGACACCCGAGCCTTTTGCTCCATCCCCGCCCGACACGACATGTCCCGGCGGCTGGACTGCGGCTATCTCGCCGAACTGGTCACCGAGCACCGACTCGACGAGGACGAGGCGACGGAGACGGCCGTGGATCTGGTCACGGTCAACCCGCGGAGGGCGTTCAAACTGTGATCACCGCCCGGGCTCCGGGGCGGACCGAGCACGCGACGGAGACCGCCCACCGGGGCATCGTCGCCTCCGCTCCGACCGGCGGATCGTCCACGGCCCCCATGCCGGGACCGCCGTGGCACGGGCAACGGGAACAACCGCAGCGGGCAAGGCGGCCCGGGCCACGGGAGCCGGCGACGAAGCAACGAGGCACCGGGGCACGGCCTGGCGTTCAGGGCCCCGCGGTGGGGGTTCGCAGGCCGTGCTCCGGGGGCAACAGACCGGTCTATCCGACCAGTTGGCAGACGGGGTGGTGCTTGCACAGCCAGTTGGTCCGCCACGTTGCGAGGTAGCGGTAGAGGAAGGCGCCGTTGAAGTCCGAGTTGTAGAGGTTGGCGTCGCTGAGATCGGTGAGCACCATGGTCACGTACGACAGGTCCGCGTCGACGACGGTGGCCCGGGTGAGGTTGGCGCCGTTCAGATTGGCCCCCACCATTCCGGAGCGGGTGAGGTCGACGTCCGTGAGGTCGGCGCCGCGCAGGTCCGCGCCGATCAGGCCGGTGTGCGAGAGATTGGCGCCGCGAGCGCGGACGTAGGAGAGGTCGGCGTGGTTCATGCCCGCGCTGAGCAGATCGGCGCCCTGTAGGTCGGCGGAGGCCAGGCGCGCGTCCGTCAGGTCGGCGCCGAGCAGGTGGGCGCCGTGCAGGTCCGCGCCGTACAGATCGACACCGGCCAACTGGCGGTATTCCAGATCGATCCCGGCCAGATCGGCGTACGCGAGGTTGGGGACGACGGTGGGATTTTGCCGACGCCAGTCGTTCCAGGCGGCCCAGCCGCTCTTGAGCGTGGCGACGTGGGCGGGGTTCGGCCCGCTGGCCGGGCCGGTCGGGGCCGCGTCGGCGGTCACGGCCGCGGGGCCTGCCATGAGCAGGGACACGAACAAGGCGACCACGGCCGCCCAAACACCTTGTCGCATGCGAAACGAACGCACGAGGAGCCTTCCTGACGAGCGATCACGCATCGGTGATCGGCGACGAGCGAGGACGGCACCGCGATGGGCGCGGCCCGCACTGCGGCCCGACGGCGCGTGACCCGATTCTGTGCACACCCGCGGACCGAAGCAATCCCAGCTTTCTGGGATCGCAGTCGTGGGCGGGGCTCCGCTTTCCGCCGGGAAACAGGTCCGACCGTGATCGACCGCGTCGCACCGACCGGACGGCCGGGCGGCCGAAATCGCCACCTTCGCCGCCTCGGTCGACGGCACCGCCTCGCCGCGCCCCGAGACCTCGGGCCCGAGACCGCCACGACCCCAGGCTCGCCCGACGCCCGCCGGGCCGCCGTCGAGCACCACCGCGCCATGGCTGTTCGGGCGGTATTCGACGGTGGCCGTGGTCGGTGCCGGGGGGCGCCGGGTCATGCGGGTCGTGCGGGCTTTTCGCGGCGGGCCGCCCGCAGGAACGGGGTGCTGCGTCCGGCGCAGTCGGCGCAGATGGGTGCCCGGTCCGCGGTGCTGGGGTCGCGGTCCATCTCCACGGCGATGTAGGAGTGGTCGCACCGGTGGCAGCGGACGCGAACCTGCCAGATGTCGTCGACCTCGTCGCGTGGATCGCCGGGTCGGTCGAGGACGACCGGGCGACCGAGCCGATGGACGACGGCGTACAGGACGATGCTCAGCACCAGGACGAGCGGGGTGGACCACGTCGTACCGAAGGTCCCGGCGCGTTCGTAGACCAGGATGCCCAGCAGCGAAGTGAACAGCCAGACGACCGCCCCCGGGGCGAAGGCGGACACGCGACCGGGGCGTACCTCCGGGAGCCCGTCGCGGTCGCCGTGGGGGTTGAGCAAAATGTGGGTCACGGCGATTCCGACCCAGGCCGCGACGAACGCGCCCTGCCAGGCGAGCGCGGTGAGCAGATAGCTGAGCACGTCCGTGAGCATGAAGAGATACGTCAGCACACCCGCGAGCAGCAGGGCCGCGACGCGGGGGACGCGGATCCGCAGCACGTGGGTGAGCAGAGCCTCCAGGTTGGTGGAGGCGACGTAGTAGTTCGCCGTGTTGATCCTGGACTGGGTGACCCACACGACGAGCAGACCGGCGATGCCCATCAGATCGACGACGGTGTCGCCGACGGCCGTTTCCGACAGGGTTCCGGAGGTGCCTGCGGCCATGACCAGGAAGATGCCGACGAGGCCGTTCGCGAGGTACACGAAGAAGTAGAACACCGGACCGAAGGTGACGATGCTGTGGTAGCGGCTGTCCTCGGGTCGACCGAAGCGAGCGAAGTCCACGGTGTACATCATGAAGACGAAGACGCCGAGGTAGACGAACAGGGCGTAGAGCCAGCCGGGGGCGCCGAGGTGCGGGGGATCGACCGGGGCATGGGTCAGCCAGCCGTCGGTGGGATATTTGGCCGCGGCCAGGCCCACGGCGACGAGCAGTCCGATCCAGTACAGCGGCAGCAGGTAGCCGTTGAACTTGTCCAGCCAGCGGCGCACGCCGCCGATGACCATGGGCAGGTTGGTGGCGATCGCGATCGCGTACCAGACGCGGATGTCGAGTACCCCGGTGTACGCGTGCAGGGCATGCGCGATCACGGAGCTCTCGAACACGGCGTAGTAGAGCGCCGTGGCGGCGAGGATCAGGGGGGCCAGGACGGATCCTGTGACACCGAAGAGTCGTCGGGAGAGCAGCGCGACCGTGAGTCCGGTGTGGGCGGCGTAGCGGGACAGGATGCCGCCGACGACACCGAACACGACGACGGCCAGGGCGATGCCGATGAGCGTGTCGACGGTGCCGACGGTCACCGCGAGAGTCGCCGCGGTGACGAGATAGAACATCCCGCTGATCACGGCGTACCAGGTCATGGTGAGCGAGAGTCGGCCACTGCGCCAGGTCGGCGGAACGATGTGGGTGGAGTAGTCCTCGTTGGCGGCTTCCTTGACCACACGGGGGTCGTCGTGGAGGGAGACGTCCAACGGTCTGTGAACGGCATGGCTGTCTGTGGTCACGGGATGTCCTTCTCCGGGCGGGCGGGGCCGCGGGGTGCTGCCGAGGGCGTCCGATGGGTTGCTGCACGGCCGGGTGGTGCCGGGGAACACGTGCGCAAGGACGCCTGTCGCCGAGACGGCGACCGGGGCAAGGTGACTTGGCCGGGAGGACGGGGGAGGCGTTCCGGCGGGATCGCCTTCCGGGAAGTCATCTCCACACGACACGCCACGGGAAGTCAACGTTTCCTCGACCAGATCCGCATTATCAACGGAATCAGTTGTCCTGCTAGCGGATATCGACGGAATCCGTAGCGATCGGATGCGGATGCGGGTGCTTGTGCAGTCGCAGGTACGCCAGGGCCAGGGTGGCCAGCACGAGCACAGGCGCGACGGCCGCCGCCGAGACCGGGGCGTAGCGCAGCGCGACCGCGCCGACCAGCGCACCGGCGATCAGGGCCAGCAACACGGCGCACCGGCGCGCCACGTCCTTGGTCGAGCCGGCGGACAGGGACTCCGCGACCGAGGAAAGGGTGCCGGTGACGAACGTGGTGGTGATGCCGGCCTTGGCCAGTCGGCGGGCGGCGGCGGTCTGCATGCCCATGGCGGCGGCGGACAGCGCCACCAGGCCGATGCCGGTCAGCCGGCCGGGTTCGGCGCCCGACCCCGCCCAGGCCGCCAGCAGGGCTGCCTGAAAAGCGAGGCTGACCAGGAGTGCGGCACTGATGCGCGGGTGCCACGGCCGGTCGGACAGGTCGGGGACCGCGGTCATCCGGTAGGCGGCGACCACTCCTGCGGTGAAGGCGATCACGGCGGCGCCGGAGCGGGCGAGGTGGATGTCGACGCCGTGGGATCCCGCGATGCCGAAGAGCACGAGATTGCCGGTCATGTTGGCGGTGAATATGCCGCCGAGACCGCGGTAGGCCAGGACGTCGGTGGCGCCGGCTGCCGCCGTGAGCACGAGCAACAGGAGGTCGACCAGGCGCCGGTCGGGCCCGGCGGGTATTGCGCTCGGGCGGTCGGTGGAGGCGTCGGGTCGGCTGGGGAGCGTCATTCGCTGGGTGATCCTTAACGGGCGGCGCGAGGCGGCGGGAGACGGTCCGATCCCTGGGGACGGGCCGGGGACAGGACACCCTTGACAGGTGGTCGGGAGGTGTGGAGACAATCACCCCGACTTGGTCGGACCATCTGACTATCTTGGCTCACCGGCGGAGCCGTCAACTCTCTCGAAGGAGCAGCGATGTCACGTCCCGACTTCGAAGCGCGCGTCGCGGAACTCGGGCTGGAACTGCCCGACTACGGGAAGCGCCCCTACTACGGCGCCGACTACGGCTCCATGAAGCCCCACCACATCACCGGGAATCTGCTCTTCCTCGGCGGCCACACCGCGGACGACGACCAAGGCAACGTGCGACTGCCGGGACGTCTGGGTCAGGACCTGAGCATCGAGGAGGGCTACGCGGCGGCTCGCTACACGGCGTTGAACTGCCTGGGCGGCATCCGATACGCCCTCGGCTCGCTCGACCGGGTCACCGCGGTGGTGCGATCGCTGTGCTTTGTGGTGACCACACCCGATTTCGAGGACGTGCACAAAGTCTCCTCCGGCGCCACGGACGTCTTTCGCGACGTCTTCGGCCCCGAGGTCGGCCTGGGCGGACGTGCCACCATCGGCGTCATGAGCCTGGCCCGACGCAGTTGCTTCGAGGCCTGGGTGACCGTCGAGATCGACGACTGAGCCCGTTCGGGGCCGAAAGGACCGGCCGGGCTTCCGGTCCGAAGGACCGACCCGGCTCCCGATCCGAGACACTCAGGGCACAGTCGTGTCCCCCAACGTCCTCCGGGAGGTCGTCCGTTGTCCGTCAACTGGTCACTCATCGCCGCCGAAGCCCGCTCCGGCCCGCAGTTCCTGGCCGGACGCCTCCAGCGGCTCATCGAAGACGGCCAGTTGGCGGAGGGCGACCGACTGCCCCCCGAACGCGAACTCGCCGACACCTGGCGGGTTTCCCGGGCCACCGTCCGCGAAGCACTGCGCGAACTGGAACTGCGTGGCCTGGTCGATCGGCGCCCCGGCCGGGGAACCACGGTGACCGGCGTCGCCCACCCGTCCCTGCAGGACTGGCAGTTGGGCGACATGGGCTCCGCGGCCAGAGTGATCCACGAGGTGATGGACCTTCGCTCGGCCGTGGAGCCCCCCGTCGCCGCCCGCGCGGCCGTGCGCGGCAACGCCACCGACCTTCGCCACCTGGGCAACCTGCTCTCCGACGCGGAGCGGGCCCTGAAGCACGGCTCGCTGCCGCGTCTGATCCAACTCGACAGCGAGTTCCACGTCGCCCTCGCCAAAGCCGCCCACAACCCCCTGCTGACCCAACTGCTCGAAACCACCAACAGCTGGGTCGAACTGTCCCGAGACCCCGCCTACCAGAGCGAGGAGCGGCTCGTCACGTCGCTGCGCGCCCACGGACGCATCCTGGAAGCAGTCATGGCCCAGGACGCCGACGCCGCCGCACAGGCGATGTCCGAACACCTCCTCGAAGTGCAACAGGCCATCGTGAACGCCCTCTTGGTCGCACCCACGCCCGACGGCGGCTCGGCCGACGCGCCACGCACGGGCCCGACCCCTGCTCGCGCCGACCGCGCCGCCCCGGCCGTCCCCACGTTCCCCCGCTCCGACGAACGGTCCCTCCCATGAGCACCCCCTCGCCGACCCCGCCGACGGCCTTCGCCCTCGCCACCCCACACGCGCTCGCCACCTCGGCCGGACAAGAAGCCGTCCGGGACGGCGGAAACGCCGTCGACGCGGCCCTCGCGGCGGCCATCGCCCTCACGGTGGTCTACCCCCATCAGTGTTCGGTCGGCGGCGACCTGATCGCCCTGGTGTCGCGCCGCGGCGAGCAGCCCATCGCGGTCAACGGCAGCGGAGCCGCGCCGCTGGCCGCCGACCCCGACGCCTTCGGCCGACACGGACCGATGCCGGTCACCGGCCCGCTCACCGTGACCGTGCCCGGCGTCGTCGCGGGCTGGGCCGGCCTCTCGCGGGCCGCCGGACGCCTTCCCTTCGGCAGTCTCTTCACCCGCGCCATCGCCTACGCGCGCGAAGGTGTCCCCACGGCCCCCGGCGTCGCCCACGCTCTCGCGGTCGAGGCGCCCGCGCTCGCGGAGGACGAGGGCATACGCGAGGTCTTCTTCGAAGCGGGGGGACCGCTCACCACGGGTCGACCACTGGTCCAGCCCGCCCTGGCACGCACCCTGGCCGCCATCGCGGACGGCGGTCCGTCCGCCTTCTACCAGGGCGCCATCGGCGCCTCCATCGTCGAGCGCCTACGGAACCTGGGCTCCCCCATCACCCGCGACGACTTCGACCGGCACCGCACCGAGACCACCGCCCCGATCGGGCGCACGTTCCGAGGCCAGGAGTACCTGACGGCACCGCCGAACTCCCAGGGCATGCACCTGCTGCAAATCCTCGGCGCACTGGAACACCTCGACTCCGGCCTCGACCTGCTCGGCACCGACGCCGCCGTGCTCGCCCGGATCTTCCAACACGCCGCGAGGGATCGAGACACCCATCTCGCCGACCCCCGACATGCGACCGTCCCCGTCGAAGAGCTCCTCGACATCGCCCACATCGCCCGAATCGCCGAGGAAGCCACCCACCCCACCGCGCGAACGGGTCCACTCGGCCCGATCGCCACCGCGCAGGCCGCCCGCCCCAGCGGCGACACCGTGGCCGTCGTGGCCATGGACGCGGAAGGCAACGCGATTTCCCTGATCCAAAGCCTCTTCCACAGCTTCGGCTCCGGCATCCTCGACCCGGCCACCGGCGTCCTGCTGCACAACCGGGGATCCTTCTTCAGCCTGCTCCCCGGCGCCCCCAACCGCCTGCGCGGCGGCAGTCGGCCCGCGCACACCCTGATGCCGGTCCTGACCCGCCGAGGCGACAGCATCACCGGCGCGCACGGAACCATGGGCGGCAAGGCACAACCCCAGATCCATACCCACATCGCACTTCGCCTGGACGCCGGCGACACCCCCGGCACCGCCCTGCACCGTCCCCGATGGGTCATCGGCGGGATGGAGGTGAACGCACCCGCGGACACCGCCTTCGCCGAATCCGAGACCCCCACCACCGCGACCGACTCCCTCCGGGCCGCCGGCCTGCGCCTTCGGATCGGCGGAACACTCGACGAGCAGGTCGGCCACGGCCAACTGGTCCGAGCAGCACCCGACGGCTCCCTCCACGCCGCCGCCGACCCCCGCAGCGACGGAACCGCGATCGAGTCACTCGAACCAACGACCCCGTCGCCCATCCCGCATACGCCGTGAGGCGCTGTCGTTCGCGGGCGAGCGCACCCTCGCCCCGGACGGCGAACCCGTCCCGCACTCCGCCGCCGACCCGGAC
>NZ_WWJX01001373.1 GCF_009865215.1 Streptomyces sp. SID3343
CTCTCCGGCACGTCCCGCCACGGGACGCCGGTGCGGATCTTCCACACGATCCCGTTCAGGATCGCCCGGTCGTCCGACCGCCGGCGACCCATCGCCCCCGACGGAAGATGCGGCCGCAACGCGTCCCACTCCGCATCGGTCAACTCATGACGTCGAATCACACCCGACATCATGCCTCAACCCGAGCAGATTGAAGACACTTCCTAGGTACGAGTACATCGTCTGCCGCAGCAGGTACTCGTACGAGGGGTAGAGCCAGGGACGCTGGCGTGGTTGACGTACAGGATCGCGTTGAGGGCGTAGCGGGGGTCGCGCTGAAGGTTGCCTTGTCACTCGCCGAGCGTCTGATGATCAGGGATTTAAGCCCGTCCGTGACCGACCGACGTGTGACTACCGCGAACTCGAACGATTCGCACTGACTTTCCGGAACTGCGGCACCGTCAACCCGTGAACCCCGGGACAGTTAACGACCCGCATGCGAGGCAACCAGCGGGGCCGGGTTCAGGTTGTTCGTTGTGGGGGGCGGAGGCGGAAGATTGACCAGAAGAGGGTTGAGGTGGTGGCGGCTGTGGCGAATAGGGTCGTGGAGCGTAGCCACATGGTTTGGGTTTGGCCGGAGGCGGGGCCGGTTGGGTCTATGAGGGTCAGGGTGAAGAGGAAGAGGGCTACGGCGTAGATGGCGGCCCAGGCGAGGCGGTTCCATTGCCATAGGGCGTGGCCGTCCAGGAATTGCATGGGGAGGAGGCCGAAGACCAGGCCCACTACTGCGGCTACGTAGGTCTGGGTGAGTAGGTTTTCGGTGACGACCCAGCCGAAGGGGGAGCCGTCCGAGGTGTTCAGGATGTGGGTGACCGGGATGCGCCACACCCACGCGGCAACCGCCAGGCCCGCCAGTGACCACGCGCCGAGCGCGACCGCGCGGCCCTCGTCGGCCGGGGCCATGCGCCGAAGGCCCGCCGTGGTGAAGGCCAGGAACAGGCCGTAGACGTAGCCCGGTGTCAGTTCCAGCAGTCGCGACGCCGTCGCCAGCACCAGGGCGACTCCGAGTGCCCCCGGCACGAGCCGCGGCAGGGCTCGGATCCGCGAGACGCGTCGCCGATAGGCCTCGGCCGGACCCTCGTACACCAGCACCCCCAGCGGCACCGCCACCAGCAACGCCAACGCGAGTGCGCCCGTGCGGGTGTTCCACCCCGTGCCCGGCTCGACCGCTACGCAGAATGCCGCCGAGAGTACGACGAAGAGCAGGACCTGCAGCTCGGGCACCCGCGGCTGTGACCGAGGTCGGGCCGCCCCCGGCCGGAGCCGCCGCCGGATCCGCAGCCGGTTCTCGGCCCACGTTTTGTTGAACAGTTCCGCCGAGAAGCCCAGGACCGGCAGCGCCAGTACGGCCGTCGCGCCGGCCAGGACGAGCGGACGCGGCTCGTCGAACAGGTCACCCGGGCTCGGCAACGCCGCTGCCGACCTCGACCGGTCCGGGTCGCTCGGTTCGGCTGCGGCCGGTGTGGTCGCGGCGCGTACCGCCAGGTCCACCGAGAAGTCGCCGTCATAGCCACCCGTCGCGCACGCCAGGGTCAACGTCCCCGCGCCGCCCGGCACTTCGCGCGGCACCGGCACGTCGCCGGCGAACCGGCCGTCAGCGGCGACCGGCACGTTCCCCAATACCGTGGCCCCAAGACGAACCGTCAGCTCGCCGCGACCACCGTCCGCCGGCTGCCCGCACGCGACGAACCCGCTGCCCTCGACGCGCAACGGTTGCCCCGCGACGGCTTCCTTGGGGGTGACGGTCAAGGCGGGTGCGGGCACCGTGAAATCGGCCTGCTGGGTCACGCCGTTGTCGGGCATGCCGACCCCTTGGGCGAAACACCGCACCGCGATCTGCTGCGGCCCGCGCGCGGGCCCCGCCGGGACGGTGAACGAGTACGCCTCGCCGTCGTTGCCCTGGATGCTGAGTTTGGTGAGTTCCCGGCCGGCCCACGTCACCTGTGCGTCGTCGTCGGCGTTGGCGTCTCCACATCGGATGTCGGTCCACAGCGTGACGGGCGTACCGGGCGCACCGGTCGAGGGCGTCAACAGCAGCCCCTTGGCCGCGAGTTCGGCCGGTGGTGGGGTGGGGTCGTAGGTTCGGCTCCGGTTGATCGTGATCGGCGTGGACGCGAGTTCCTTCTCCGTACGCGCACAACGCACGACGATCTGGTTCACCGGTTTGTCCAGGCTCGTGCCACTTTCCGTGTTGTACACCGGAGTCGGCACCGGGTGTCGGAACGCAATCGTGTTCGCGTGGGCGGTGTCCACGGGCAGGTCGCTCGCGAGCAGGTCGGCGTACCCTCCGGAGCTGCCGCCGTTGTTGGATTCGAGGTAGACATCGACGGTGTTCATTGCGCATCCGGCCAGGCCGGACCCCTTGATCGTCACGATGTCGCCGGGCAACGCGGTCCCGGGCGTCACACTCACCGACGGCCCGGCCGGCGCGGCGACCGCCACGTGCGCGAACAGCGGCACACACAGCGCCGCCACCGTCCCCACGGCCGCCGCGAACGCGGCCCGTACCCGAACCTGTTTCCCGCGCATGATTCCCCGTCCCCCGTTGCCGATGCCCGTCGATGATGCCGGCCGATTCGAACCCCGAGCGGTTCGGCGCCGTTCGATTCCGTTCGATTCCGTTCGGTGTCGTTCGGTTCCCTGCGGGATGGTTGGGAGGCTGCCTGCGGGGCCCTGGATCCCCGAGTTCCGGCTGCGGGTATCCCCCGTGACGGGGTGCCGACTCCAAGGCTGCCCGTGCTTCGTTCGGTGCTCGTTCGCGCCGGAGGGGGGTGGGCGCTTCGTGTTCTCGCCCGCCCGGCCGGAGACCCCGACCGGTAGGTCCGGTCGAGGCTGCCGGCTTGCTACCTACGGCGTCGGAACCACCGGGATGGCGGACGTCCTGGCATTGCAGTCCGCGCACTGATGGAGGTCAGGTGCCTCGGTGGTCCAGGCGTGGGGGCTGCCGTCTCTGTGAGTGAACGAGTCGCGCCACTCTTTGTCGCTGATCCTTCTTTGCTGATCGCTCGTTGCGATTGCTGGGCTCGTTGGGCTCGTTGGGCTCGTCGTGCCCGTTGGGCCCGTTGTGCTCGTTGCGTTCGCTGCAGGTGAGGGGGTTTCTGCTGTCTTCCCGGACATGTATCCCACCTTTCGGGCGGACTTCCGCCATGGGCGCCTGCTTTCAACGGTAGGGCCGAGAACGTGGATGGTGTGGCGTCGAGACCAGGGAATCGGATGCCCGTGTTCCGAATCGGTGCCGCCACACGACATGGCCTCAGCCTTCACAGGAGCGGCGAGTGCCTGACGATCGCCGGACGCCTCCACCGGTACCAGGACCGAGACCAGAACCAGGACCCGGACCCGGACCAGGACCAGGACCAGCGATCAGCGCAACTCCCCTGCGTCGTCCCGCCGTACGGTCATGCCGGCCACGCCGTCCGGTCGATCGGGAGCGAGCGGTGCCCCAAGCGCTCCGAGCCGCCCGATCCCCTCGATCCCCTCGATAGCCTGGTGCCGTGGGTCTCCCCGGGATTTGGGCGGTGGGCGCGATGGCTCCCGATGCCGTTGCCACGTTGGGGTTCGTGCGGGCTGCCATCGATGCCGCCGCTCGCGCGAATGCGTCCGCTTGGCAGCGTTGGGCGGCTGACCCCGGAGACTTCGGTGCGCTCGCCGCCGTCGTCAACACGAGCCCGTTGGACTTGATGAACGGTGGGGCCGGATTCTCCTGCGTTGAATTGTGGGAGCGCACCGATCCTGACATCGAGATGGTTTTCGCCATCTTGCGCAAGACGGATCAGGTGTCCGCGCTGTGGTGGGTGCTGGGTCCGGAACGTGCGGCCATGTTGCCGGGCTGGTGCGGCGACATGATCTTGACGCCGGCGGAGGCTCGGGCGGCTCTGCCCGCCGTGGAACGCGCCTTCACTTGGACGCCTGCTCGGTACGCGGCAGCGATGGCTCGGCTCACCGAGATCGTCGGAGTCGAGAACGCCGCGAAGCTCCTGAGCGGAGTTCCACGCCTGTGGCGCGAGGCCGTGGCGGCCGATCGGGGGATCGTGGGCACGAGGGTGTGGATGTAGGGGGTGTCGTGTCGAAGGCCTGTCGGGAGTTCTGTGGCGAGCGTTGGGGAAACGTCCGCATGAAAGTCTGCTTCGGAATGATTTGTTGATTGACCTACTTTGTTACGCTGTCCGTATGACAGCCGAGAGTCTCGCCCCCACCATGCCCGACCTCACCGCTCTGTTCCTGCACGCCGGGCACGTGCTGAACACCCGCCTGGCGGCCGCGCTGTCGGCGATCGGCGTGACGCCGCGCAGCTTCTGTGTACTCGCGCACGCGGTCGACCGGAACCTGACCCAGGCCCAGGTCGCCGAGGTGTCCGACCTCGACAAGACGACGATGGTCGTTACGATGGACGAACTGGAGAAGGCGGGGCTGGCCGAACGGCGCCCCGCCCCGACCGATCGTCGGGCGCGGATCATCGTGGTGACCGACTCCGGGCGTGACCTGGTGCGTGCCGGTCGCGAGATCGTCGACGGTGTGAACCGCGAGGTCCTCGACACCCTGCCCGACGACGAACGCCGGGCCCTTGTCTCGGCCATGGAGCGGCTTGTCCTCGGCGGCATCCTCACGACGCCCGTCGAGACGGACGTAACCGTTCGCCGGGCCCGGGCGGCCAAGAAGTAGGCCGGAAGGTCGGGGCAGTCAGCCAAAGATCGATCCGCAGCAGATGGGTCGATAAGAAATGAGTCTGAAGAAGATCGTCTATAACAAAACTATCTGCTAACGTCTCTCTCGGTGGTCGGTCGTTCCGCCGACCGGTCCGTACAGGGAGATGAGCAGCATGGCGCGCAGGGCCGCATCGCTTTCGTTGGAACCCTCGGGGCCGTCAGGTCCGGCAGACCCGTCAGGCCCGTCAAGCCCGGCAGACCCGTCCAGCCCATCAAGCCCGGCAGACCCGTCAAGCCCCTCAAACCCCTCGGCCGAACCCCTCGGCAGATCACGATGGTTGGCGCTTGCCGTGCTGTGCGCCGGCGTCCTGATGGTGGTGCTCGACGGCACGATCGTGATGGTGGCGTTGCCCGCCATCCAGAGCGATCTGGGCTTCTCGCAGTCGGGCCTGGCGTGGGTGGTCAACTCCTACGGCATCGCCTTCGCCGGCCTGCTCCTGCTCGCCGGTCGGCTCGGCGATCTGATCGGCCGACGCCGGATGTTCGTCGCGGGCATGGTCGTCTTCACCGCCGCCTCGCTGCTGTGCGGCGTGGCCACCGGGCCGCAACTGCTGATCGCGGCCCGCTTTCTCCAGGGCGCGGGCGGCGCGATGTCCTCGGCCGTCGCGATCGGCATGATCGTGACGCTGTTCCCCGACCCCAAGGAGCGGGCCAAGGCGATCGGCGCGTTCAGCTTCGTCGGTGCTGCGGGCGCGTCGATCGGCCTCGTCCTCGGTGGCGTCCTCACCGAGGCGCTGACCTGGCATTGGATCTTCTTCGTCAACGTCCCGATCGGCATCGCCGCGACCGTGCTCGCCTTCCGCTTCCTGGTCGCCGACCGCGGGCTCGGGCTGAGCGCCGGTGCGGACATGTGGGGGGCGCTCGCCATCACGTCGGGCCTGATGCTGCTCGTGTACACGATCGTCGAGGCGGCCGGCAACGGGTGGGCCTCGGTGCGCACGCTCGGTCTCGGCGCCGTCGCCCTGCTGCTGATCGCCGGCTTCGTCTGGCGTCAGGCCAAGGCCCGTACCCCGTTGTTGCCGCTGCGGGTGTTCCGGTCGCGGCAGGTGTCGGGCGCGAACGCGATCCAGCTGCTCATGGTCGGCGCGCTGTTCGGCTTCCAACTGCTGATCGTGCTGTACCTCCAACACGTACTCGGCTACGGCGCCGCCAGGTCCGGTCTGTCGATGCTGCCGTCGGCGGTGGTCATCGGGATCATCACGCTCGGCTTCTCGGCTCGGATCAACGCCCGCTTCGGCGAGCGCAACGTGGTGATCGCCGGCCTGGTCGTGCTGCTGGCCGGGCTGCTGTTCCTGACCCGGGTGCCGGCCGACGGCAACTACTTCATCGACGTCCTGCCCGCGCTGTTGGCGCTTTCCGGCTTCGGGCTCGCCATCCCCGCCCTCACCACGCTGGGCATGTCCGGGGCGACGGCCGAGGACGCGGGCGCGGTCGGCGGGCTGTTCAACACCACGCAGCAGGTGGGCGGCGCGCTCGGCATCGCCGTACTCAACACGCTCTCCAGCGGTCGGGCGGAGAACCTGCTCGCCGAGGGCAAGAGCAACGCCGAGGCACTGACCGGTGGTTACTCGTTGGCCTTCGGGATCGGCGCGGGTCTGATCGCCGCCGCGATCACGCTGACCGTGCCGGTCCTGCGGACCCCGAAGCGGAACACGGTCGTCGTGGCCGAGGGCGAAGCCGACCGAGAGCGGGAGCAGGCCGAGCCGTTCGTCCACTTGGTCTGAGCCGACTGCCGGCGCCGGCGGGCGCCGACCGACCCGCGCCGACCGACCCGCACCGATTGCCCCGTGTCGCCGTGGCGGCAGGGGCTTTCGGCGTTGCAGGATCTCGCGACACGGGATCGGGCCGCAGGCCCAGCCCTCGTACGACCCCCGGGCGGACCCGCTCCGGGCACCCATGGCGGGGGAGCCATAGCCATCGAACGACCGTGCCCGGAGCGGGAGTCACCAGTGGGCACGGTTCATTCGTAGCCGCGAACCGATCGGATGGGTCGGCTCGAGGAAACTCTGCGCGGCAACTGCCTCTACCTCTGGTCGTAGTTCGGGTCGGCCCGCCACCCGCCCGGTGGCTCGACGTACGGCGAGCATTCGCCGCAGATCCCGCAGGCCCACCGCCCGTGCAGGCCGGCCACCGAGGCGCCGCAGATCGTGCACCGGTGTTCCGTGTAGTACGGATCCGGGACGGACTGACCGGCCCTGGACTTACGTGAAGCGGACGGGAAAAGGGGCGTATCGGACTCGATCGATTCGGCGACCATGCACCCAAGTGTGCGGTGTCCGGGCAACCCGGACCAACCATGACGAAGTCTGCGGCGTTTCTCGGGCAGACGTACCCGTCGGAGCGCGAACGCCCGGAGCGAACTCCGGCGCGGTCGGCGGAAGTGGTGCGACACGGAGTCGGTGCCCGAATGCCCTCAACGCCCTTACGCGCCCCCGCGCTTCGGGGCCTCTCAGCATCCAAGAGGATTGTCTGATTTAGACCCGTTCGAGTGAAGCGTGAGTTATTTGGATCATTGCGGGATTCGGTGACTCTAGGCTCACCATCGTTAGCTCAAAGTGAGCTTTCGGCCCCCGAAATGGTGTACTACCACCGCCCCAGGGGCCTGACCACTACAGGGCGGACCCCCTAAATGGATACCTACAAGCGTACTCACAACCCTGCCTCCACGAAGGCCAACCGGCCCGATCTCACTCTTTCGTGGGCAAGCCCGATGGCCGTCGTCCGGGCCGAACACACCCGCGACTTCGTCCAGATCAGCAACGCTCTCGCCCGCGACAGGCGCCTCGAATACGGCGCCCGTGGATTGATGGAGGAGTTGCTTTCCCGTCGCCACGTCGTCTCGTTCGACTCCCGTGCGATCGCCGCCCTGTGTGAACGCGAGGGACGCGCCACGATTCGGCGCTATCTCGCGCAGCTCGAAAAGTGCGGCTACCTGCGCCGGCGGACCGTACGTATCGGCCGCGGGCGGATCATCACCCAGACCGTGCTGTGTGAAGACCCCAACGCACCCGATCCGTTCGCGCTCCTCGACGCGGTGAGCGAGGAGAAATGCCAGGTCGTACCGACGCCCCACCACCGGGCGACCGGCCGCGCGATCACCCCGGACTCGGCCGGTAAACCCCCCAAGACGACATACCTGAAAACGTGCGCCGACATCCTTTCCACCCCCCACCCGACTACCCGAACGTGCGCGTGCGAGGCGCCCGGGCCGATCGCGGCGCCGGCCGCAAAGTGGGCCTCGGCCCCGATTCCCGCCCCGGTCCCCGAGCCCGTCCTCACGCCGACCGCCACGCCCGCCCCCGAGTCCGCCTTCACGCCCGCCCCTGCGGCGCCTCCTGAGCCCGCAGCCGCGCCCACCCCCACACCGATTCCCGAGCCGGTCCCCACACCACCCCCCGAGCCACCTCCCGGCACCGCCCCTACACCGACCCGCGCGCCCGACTCCGTCGTTTTCCCGCTCCACGTCACCCAAGCCCGGGCGCTGCTCTCCGAGTTGCACCACGACGCCCCGAAACTGATGCTGAGCGAGCGTGAGATCGACTACCTGACCCAGCCCGCCGCGCAATGGCTCGCGCGCGGCGTCCCGTACCACCGCGTCGTGTACGCGCTCACCAGCGGCCTGCCGACCCCGATCGTCGCCGCTGCCCGCCTCGTCGAGTACCGCCTGCTCAACAAAATGCCGCCGCCCGACCCGACCTACCTGCCCCCTTGGCCACCGCAAGCCGACTGGGCCCCGTACATCCCCGCCCAGACGCGCGGGCCGGCGCCGAGACCGGCGCCGACACCGGCACCGGCGCCAACCCCCGCCTTCGAACCACGATGTCGGTGCGGCAAGCCCGGCGCCGACACGTGCCTGGACTGCCTCGACGCCGTGGCCGACCAGGGCATCGCCAAGGTCCGGTCCGCCTGGCGCAGAGCCCGTGCGGGCACCTGAGTTGTCCGCTTGGCTACCGAGCCGCCGTCGCCCACACGGGGGTCCCGTTGGCCAGCCGCGTGGACACCACGCGGCAGCCCATCAAGTCCACGGCGGCCAGGATGTCGCGGCGTACCCACTCGTCGTCGTCCGGCGGGAAGGACACCCGAATCCGATGGTCGTACATGGCCTCGTACGTCACGAGCCAATCCCTTGCGGTCGCCGCGAAGTGGTCGCGGCGCCGGTCGTCCGCACCGACCTCCGCGCCCCGGTCCGCCGTCGGCGTCAGCGCCTCGCGCAGGATCCGCAGCCGCTCCACGTACGGAAGTTCGCCCTCGTCCAGCCGGACACACACCTGCCTGCGAGTACGCGCCGGCTCGAACCACGGCGCGAGACCGGTGTCGTTGGCCGGCAGGAGCGCGGACTCCAACGTCCCCGTGACCCAGCGGTCCAGGAACCGGGCCGCGCCCATCGGGTGTTCCTCGTAGCCGCCGCCGCGGCCCCAGATCACCACCGACCACGTGTCGGCGGGCCCGTCCGTCAGCCACCCCAGCCGGTTCGCGTCCTCGTCCGAACCCCAGATCAGCAGGCCGCCCGGCGACGGGTGCAACGGATAGGGGTACTCCCGCGCGGCGTCCGCGCCCGCCGGAACGAACTGCGGTGTCCCCTGCCACTCGACCCGCGAGTGCGCCCGGTTGCCGAACGGCGTGTGCACGGACAGGAAATCGGCGAAGGCCCCCCACCCGTATCGCTCGACCAAGGCCCGGTAGTCGGCGGGCAGCGACACCGAAAGCGCGGCTTCGACCGCGCTCCAGTCGCCCGCCGCGTCGACGGGATCGACCGGCGGGGGAACACGCCGAGTCAACTCGGCCAAATGATCGGTCACCCCCGCACCCTAAGCGGCGGGCACCGCATCCCAGGCACTCACGACAAGCGACACCACACGACCGGAGCCACCCGACACACACCGAGCGTGGCCCCGGAGATCCACCCCGGAGTGGCCTGATACCTCCTCCGAGGCCCGCCCCGCAGCCGCCGGCGGCCTCCGCCGAAACCCACCCGCAGCCGCCCGCGGTCTCCGCCGAAGCCCGTCGGGGAGACAACGCAGGACACACCCGGGAGACACCCGCCCGCCCCGCCGGCGACCACTCACTCCGAGATTTCGATGGTCCCCGCCATCCCGGTTCCCACGTGGTACATGCAGTTGAACGTGTACGACCCCGGCCTGCCGAAGCTCATCTTGATCTCCTGCGACTTGCCGCCCTCCGAAGCCGGTATCGCCGCGACGCCAGGCATGATCATCTGATGCGGGGTGATCCCGGTATCCGCGAGCGTGATCACCAGCGGGCCGGTCCTGGCCCGGATGATCGACGGCGAGAACCGCAGTTTGTCGTCCACGCGCAACTCGATCCGCTGCACCCCGTCGGGGCCCTCGACCGCCTTGCCCTCCGAGGCCGCCGCCGTCGCCTCCGCCTCGCTCATGTGCGAGCCGGGACCGCCCTCGGCGCCCCAACTCCCGCACCCCGCCAGCACGAGGGGCAGCGCGACCGCACCGGCAACCCAACGCCAAGGCCGCACGGGTCAGCCCTCCAGAAGTGATTGACCGACATAGCCGCCCTGCGCGCACCCCGGGGGGATCACGAACATCGCGCTCGCCTCGTGCCGCAGGAAGGGGGACAGCGCGTCACCGCGGGCCAGCTTGCGCTGGATCGGGACGAAGCCGTCCGCCGGGTCGTGTTGCCACGCCAGGAACAGCAGGCCGGCGTCCGGCGCGCCGTCCGTGCCGAAGCCGTCGTGGTACGAGTAGCCGCGTCGCAGCATCGTCGCGCCGCGGTTGAACTCCGGCGCCGCGACCCGGATGTGCGCGTCCGCGGCGATCACGGGCGTGCCGTCGGGGCCCGGCTTGCCGAAGTCGGCGGCGCTGTGCTCGTCGCCGCCGGTCAGCGGTGCACCGGTGTCCTTGGCCCGGCCGATCACCCGCTCCTGCCGGGCCTTGTCGATGCCGTCCCACGTGTCGAGCAGCATCCGGATCCGGCGGAAGACCACGTATGTCCCGCCCGTGACCCACTTCTGGTCCGTGCCGGCCGTGCCGGATGTACCGCCCGCACCGCCCGCACCGCCCGCACCACCCACGTCACCCGCGTCCTCCGCGACGAAAATCTTCTTGTCGAAGGCCGGGTCGTTGGGCTTCGGGTTGTTGGTGCCGTCGATCTGCCCCATCAGGTTCCGGTGCGTCATCGGCTTGGCCGTCGCGCCGGGGGAGCGGGCGAAGCCGTTGGACTGCCAGCGGACCCGGGCGACACCCTTGGCCAGTCGCTGGAGCGTCCGCACCGTGGCGAACGCGACCAGCCCGTCGTCCGCGCACACCTGCGTGAACAGGTCGCCGTCGCTGCGAGCCGCGTCCAACGCGTCACCCGGGAACGGCGGCAGCGGCGCGAGCGCGGCGGGACGGCGCTGCGCCAAGCCCACCTTGTCGAACAGCGTCGCGCCGAACCCGAACGTGACCGTCAACGAACACGGCCCCGCGTCGGCGGCGACCTGGTCGTCGCCGTCCACCACCTCGCCCTGGGTAAGCCGCGCGGCGGTGTCCGACCAACGGCGCATCAACGCCGCGACCGCCGCCCGATCCGCGCCCGGTTCGAGATCCCACGCGAGCAGGACGGCCTTGGCCTGCGCGGGAGTCGTGATGCCCGCCTGGTGCTTGCCGAAGAACGGTACGGCGGTCGAGCCGAGTCGGGTCAGTGGCGTGCCACCGTCCCGGTCGGACTCACCCGCGAACGCGACCGCGCCGCCCCCCACCCCGATCGCCAGACCGCCCGCGCCGGCGGCACCGGCCACCCCCACGAAACGCCGCCGCGAGACGGACCAACGACCGGACGATGCAGGTTTCATGACCTTTTCCTCAGACTCCTCGGACCCCGAAGGATCCACGACGGACGTCCCGACGGACGCCTTGACGGACGCGTCGACCGACGTCCCGACCGACGTCCCGACGGACGCGTCGACCGATCTCCCGACGGAGGCGTCGGCCGACCTCTCGACCGGCGCCGCAACGGACGCCCCGATCAACACGCCAACCGGCGTCGAAGCCCGGCCCCCGGTCGGATCGCCCCCCACTCCACCGACCTCCACGGAGCCGACCGCGTCCCCCACCGCTCCCGCCCCGGCAACCGCCCCCCGCCGCACCACGACCACCAACGCCAGCGCCACCCCGAGCCCGGCCCCGAACACCAGAACGGTCAACGCCCGATCGGCCACCAGCCCGCCCACGAACGGCGACGACGACCGCCACAGCACCGGCAGGTCGTAGCCCGCCACCCGCAACGCCAACACCCCGACCGTCGGCGCAGCCAACCACGCGCCGCCGACCCGACCCCGCACCAGCAGCACCGCCCCCGCGAACGCAACCGCGCACGACAGCAACTGCAACAGGTTGCCGGCGAAGAACGCCCCGGCCCACGCCCCGAAACCACCCGCCCGCGCCGCCGCGACCAGCGCCAGATGCAGCACGCTCGCCCCGGCGACGACGCCCGCGAGCGCCCCGTACACGAGCAGAGCCCGCCGATACACCACCCGCAGCCACACCGGCACGAACACCAGTACCGCGAGCACGAGCGACCCGACGATGCCCGGCCACGGGCTGGGTCCCGGCTCCCAGCGCAGTTCGCCGGTCGCCGAGAGGTCGCGGTCGCCGATCTTCATCGGCACGGTCCACGACTGGACCCGCTGGGCCCGGTCCGGATCGGCCATCACCCGTGGTGGCAGCCGCTGTTGGACGATCCAGTGCACCCGCTGGTCGTACCACCGCGCGACCGGCTCGGCCGAGATCTTCCGCCACTGCGGGGCGCCGGTCGGCTGGAGGTTCGACTTCTCGTCGACCGAGCCCCACCGCTCGCTGCTCAGCTGTACGGCGGGGGACTGGGCGTTCTCGTACACGCCGCCCTTGCCGATCCGCAGGAACGGCTCGCTCATGTAACCGAGCACGATCACGTCCTGGGGACCCGAGTTGCGCACCTCCATCCGCGCGCCGTTCTCGATCACCCGCACCGACAGGCCCGGTACGAGCTCCGTCGGCGAGGTCATCACGGTGTGGAAGTTGCTCGGGCCCTGGCCCGACAACTCCTGCGCGGACGCGCTGCCCGCCGGGGCGAGGCACGCCAGCACCCCGACGAGCAGCAGCACGAGGCGTCGTACCTGCCTCACTTGACCTCCACGGGCACCGTCACGGTGATCCGGTCGACGTCCGACGTACGGATGGAGAACGACAACTCCCAGCGGCCGGCCATCGGCAACGAGAGTTCGCCGAACCAGTGGCCGGGAGCGGCCCGGTGGATCTGTACATCCGCGCCGTCGATCCCCTTGTCGGGCAGCGCCGCCGTGACGGTGGCCTCCTCGACCTCACGGACCTCGCCGATCGGAGTCGAGAAGTACATGTGCAGCTCGTTCGAGCCGACCCGCGCCGGGTCCACCGTGAGGTCCAACTTGCCCTTGCCCGCCGCCCCGCCCGCGTCGAACGGGACGGTACGACTGACCGGTCCCGCCTTCTCGACCTGCGCGCGCTCGTGCGCGGTACGGCCCGGCTCGGTGTCGGTGAGCACCGTGGTGACGCCGAGTACCACGATCGCGAGCGCGGCCTCGATCGCGACCGCCTTGCGCAGCACGGCCCACGTCGGCTTCGCACTCTTGCCCAGGTGGCGCTGCAGCCACCGCCGCGAGACCCACGCCCCGGCCAGCATCAGCAACACGAGGTCGACCTTGAACACGAGCAACAGCCCGAACGTCGTGTCGAACAACGCGGCGAACGAACCCACTTGCCGCCACGCCGCGTACACACCGGTCGCCACGAGCAGCACGACCGAGACGAACGCGGTCCGCGAGAACGTCGCCACCGAAGGCACGTCCAAGCCCGCCTCCGGAGCGGGTGTACCGGGCCGGATCAACAGCGTGACCACGACCGCCAACCCGCCGAGCCAACCCGTCATCGCGAGCACGTGCAGCGTGTCCGCGGTCATCGCGATCGGGACCTGACGGCCCACCGAGGCGTGGTTGGCGACCGGCCACGTGAAGGCGATCGCCGTGCACAGCACGACCCATATCGCGGTCGACACCCGCCGAGCCCGAACGCCCGCATCGGCGAGCGTGGTGATCAACCACCCCAGCAGCGCGCCGACCGCGCCGAGCAGCAACACCCGCGCCGCGAGCGCCTTGCCGAGCTTGGTGTCCAACGTCGCCCGCAACACGTCGGCGTCGAACGCCGAGGACAGTCCGAGTCCGGACGCGTTCGGTCCGTGCAACATCAACACCGCGAGCGAGGCCAGCAACAGCCCGCCCCACGAACACGACAGCAGCAGCCACACCCGGAAACGGCCCACTGCGGCGGGCCGCGCGATCAGGAGGAACAGCATCGCGCCGCCGAGCACGGCGAACGACAGATACGCCACCCCTGTCGCGGCCCGCTCCAGGACGTCGGTCGCCGTCGAGCCGTCGTCGGTCAGGTCGGAGATCTTCACCCCGCCCGACGCCTGCCCGATATTGAACGTGAACGCACCGGAGATGGGGTGCGAGTCGGCCGACACCGCGCGCCACGCGACCGTGTACGTACCGGTCGCGAGCCCCCCGCGCAACGGGGTGACCACGCTCGTGTCGCCGACCGGGCCGTGCTTGGTCTGGTTGGAGTCGACCCGCTTGCCGTCCGGGTCGAACACCTTGACCCCGCCGAGCCCGATCTCCACACCCTCGCTGAACCGCAGCGCGACCTGGGCCGGCGCGCTGGTCAGCGTCGCGCCGTTGGCCGGGTTGGACGACTCCAGCACGGCGTGCGCGGACGCCGCCCCCGCGCCGCCGAGCACGAGCGCGGCGAGCAGAAGCGGCAACGCGAGCAGCCACGAGAGCACCCGGCGCGAACCCGAGCGCCCGGACCTGCTCGGGCCTGCCGAAGGCGAGTGGGGGCTCGGGCTCGGGCTCGGGCCGGGGCTCGGGTTTGGCCTCGGGCTCCGGCTCGGCAGGAGCGTGCGGTCAGTGGCCTGCATGGCCCGAGTGGTCTTCCGCAGGAGCGGGCGCGCCTGCGGGCACGTCGCCCGGGCGTTCGGTCACCCCGAGCACCGGCACCTGCACGGTGACCGGCCCGGTGCGCTGGAACGTGAGCGTTACCGCCACGGTGTCGCCCTTCTTCAGTGTCTGGGTCGGGTTCATGAACATGATGTGGTTGCCGCCGCGCGCAAGCACACCCTTGCCACGCGCCGGTACCTCCAAGCCTTGGATGTGCTGCATCGAGTTGCCGGCGGTCTGGTGCAACATCACCTCACCGGACAGCGGACTGGCGACCGAGAGCAGCCGGTCGCCGGTGTCGCCGTCGTTCTGCACGATCAGGTAGCCCGCGGCGACGTCCGTCGAGGACGGTTGCGGAATGTACGGGTCGACGATCCTCAGCTGCGGCGCGCCTTTGGCGGCGCCCGCGTTCTGCGGAGCCGGCGCGTTCGCGGCCCGGTCCGCGGCCCGGTCGGAAGACGACGAGCCGGAATCGGCGCACGCCACGAGCACGGTGCCGACGCCGAGCGCCAGCACGCCGCCTACGGCCAGGGGAACTGCCTTGCGGGGGAGCGGGAAGAGCTTCACTTCTTGGCGTCCTCGGGGTGGATCAGCAGCGGCAGGTCATGGGCGAAGTCCTCGGACGTGTTCCCGTTGGCGGTGCCGTCGGGGTTGAGTCCGCTGCTCGCGCTGTACATGACCGGCCCCTCGTTGTCGGGACCGAATGCGATCACCTGCGTCCCGTGGGTGCTCACGACCTTGCCGTCCGGGCCGGTCACCGGCGCTTCGATCGAGATCCCGACCTGCCGGGCGGCGGCCTGGATCGTGTCGAACGAGCCGGTCAGGCCCACGAACGACTTGTCGAGCGAGTCGAGCCACTCGCGCAGGGCCGCCTCGGTGTCCCGCTCCGGGTCGGTGGTCACGAAGACCACGTCGACGGTCGCCCGGTCCTGGGCCGGGAGCTTGACGAGCGCGCGCACGATGTCGCCCATCACGGTGGGGCACGCGTCCGGGCAGTGTGTGTACCCGAAGTACAACAGCGTCGTGCGACCGGCCGTCTTGGCCCTGAAGTCGTACGGCTGCCCCGAGGTGTCCGTGAGCGTCAACTCCGGCTTGGTCCACGGCGGGTCGACCGCGATGCCCTTGTAGATGGACTTGGCCTCGCGCACCTTGACCGGCGAATCCCCGGAACCACCCGAGTCGTTGCAGCCGGTGGCCAGGAGCAGCCCGGCCGCGGCCAACGCCGCCAGGCGCAGACCGACTCGGCGACCCTTCCCGCGCGGAGGGAGAACGGCCGCCCGAAGGCGACCCGTCCCCCGCGGCCCGGACCGGTCTGGGGACTGCGTTGCGTTGCTCATCGTTCTCCAGCTCTTTTTCATTTCCGAACGAACGGCCGTCGAGCGAACGGTCGCCGAGCGAGCGGCTTCCGGACGGACGGCTGCCGATCGAACGGCTGTCGAACGAACGGCTTCCGAAGGCCCGGCCCGCCTCGGACCGGTGGGTCCGAGGCGACCCGAAGCGGGACAGCCGCGGCGATACAGGAGCGCGGTGTCTAGGACGCGGCGGACGTACCCCGGCGCGACGCGCGCAGGACGCCGAACACACCGGCGCCCAGGCCCAGTACGCCCACGACGATGCCGACCACGCCGAGCGTGCGCGCGGTCGAGTCGCTGCCCTTGTCGTCGGACGTCGCGGCGACCGTGGCCTTGGTGTCGGCCGCCTTGGTGTCGGTCGCCTTGGCATCCGTGGGCTTGCTCGCGGCGGGAGCGTCGGCGGCGGCCTTCGGGGTCAGCTTGAGGACCGGGGCGGGGTACTGCGGCTCCTTGCCGTCCGGGCCCGGCATGTCGATCCAGCGCACGATCTCGCCGTTGTCGTAGGTCTGGATCGCCTTGAAGACGAGCTTGTCGACGTCTGCGGGCAGCTTGCCCATCGACACCTCGAACTCCTCGAACGTGCCCGGGTTCACCCGTACGCCGGCGTCCGCGGTCCAGGTGATCTTGGAGACGACCTCGGTGAGCTGCTTGCCGTGGTTGTCGATCGGCGTCGTCAGCTTGGTCTTCTCGACCTCCGACTTCCAGCCCGGCATCGCGCGGGTCTGGACCGACGTGAGCGGCTTGTCGGCGGGCAGGGTGACCTCGAGCTTGGTGGTGCCCGCGTCGTCGCGCTCGTTCGGGACCCGGAACGCGACCTTGGCGTAGGAGTCCTGGACGGCGCTGCCCGGCTGCACGCTCACGTGCGCCGACGCGGAGCCCGCGAAGGCGAGGATGCCGGCGCCGGTGGCGGCGGCGATCACGGTGAGGCGGCGGCGCGTGGTGGTCATGGTCATGGGTGTCTACTCCACGGGTGATACGGCCGGGTGCGCGCACATGGGCGCGCCACTCGGCACGAAACGGGGACGGCACGACGGCGGATGCGCGCCTGGTGCCCCCGTCCGGCCACGAACCGTACAAACCACGCAGTTCACGAGGTTCGTACGCTCGGATCGTTCACGCCGTTCGTAGTGTTCGTGTCGTTCGTGTCATTCGTGTCATTCGCGTCCTTCGACACGACCACGACCACGACCACGACCACGACCACGACTAGGACCGGGGGCTCAGCAGGCGAGCGCGTACTCCGTCGGCGGCCCACGCCGGGTAACCGCGTGTCGCAGATACGTCTGATGCGTCGCCACGTCCGGTTCGGCGCCGGTACGTCGGGCCCCGTCCGCGGCCTCGACCGCAGGGACGACCAGAGCGCACAGCACCGCGAAAACGACCCGAAGCGGCGCTGCGGCCAAGGCGAGCACCGTGAACAACGCGGCCTCGCCGCGCCGCAGCCACCACCCGGTGAGCAGGGCCGCCACGACGTGCGCGAGGAGCATCCCCGTACCACCGTCGAAGAGCATCGGCCCGGAGCCGTGCATGTGGTGCTGCCCGGCGGACGCGTCGGGCCCGGGCAACAGAGCCGGGTCGACGCGCGCGTTGCGCACGATCTCCTCGGGCGACCAGCCGCTCGGCAGCAGAATGTGCCCGTCGGAGTCACGCGGGCCGCACAAAAGTCGGTCGAGCAGGCTGCCCGATCCCGTCGGCCCGGGCAGAGCCGGCGCGGCGACTGCGGAGGCCCACGTGAACAGGGTGTGCAGGGCGACCTGGGCCACGGCGAGCAACGCGGTGATCGAGGCGAGCGAGCGCTGGCGCCCGGCTCCCGCGAAGGCCGCGACGAACACCGCGCCGAATCCGACGGCGGGCGCCCATGTGGGCAGCGGATCCGGCGACATCCACGCGTGAGCGCATGCCGCGAGCGCGGCGCAGACCGCCGCGAACACGGCGGCGCGCACAGCGCGGAATGGTACGGACACGGCCGACATGACGAACCATGGTCTCATCGCGCAAACCGGGACGGTTCCCGGGGCCGACAAGAGGCAACAAACGGCAAGTCGGCCCATGTCGGCTCGCGTCGGCCCGTGGCCGCGAGTCGATGCGGCCGAATGAATCGTCTTTACGCACTATTGCCGACCGATCAAGTGATGCGCGCATACGTGACCCGCCCGGCGGCAATAAAACCAGGTGTGTGATCCGCCGGATTCAGCCGGTTCCGAGTGACGTCGAAAGGCCGCTCATGGACATGAGGTGGACTGTCCACCTACCACGGGAATCGGCGAGCGTGCCGATGGCACGCAGACTTCTGGTCGGAGCGATGGAGACGGCGGGGGTGGACCGCGAGATCGCCATGGAAATCGGACTCGCCCTGTCCGAAGCCTGCGCGAACGTCGTCGAACACGCCCGCAGCGGCTCCCGGGCCGAGTACCAGATCAGGGCCGGCATCACCGGCAACTGCTGCCGCGTCGAGATCATCGACGGCGGCCCCGGCTTCCCCAGCGACCGCCTGCACGGCATCACCCACGTGGCCGGCCCGGCCGCCGAAAACGGCCGCGGCCTGATGCTCATCCGGGCGATGACCGACCACGTACAACTAAGCAACCACCCACGCCGCGGCGCGGTCCTACGCTTCGAAAAAACCCTCCGCTGGCGCAAGGACGCTCTGGTCCAGGTGTCATAGCCGACCACACTCCGCAGAGGCCGAGAACGCCCCACCCCACGAAGAGCCACGGCCACGCACCGAGATGACGCACCGTACGACGCGGCCCCCACGCCGCCGCGCCGTACGCGGCCGCCGCCCCGGCACCCCGATACATCTCGGCCCACGAAAACGGAGCCGAACGGAATCAGCGCCGCACCAACCGGCCTCGAACAACGCGAGGCGTCGGAGGACGCCCGCTGACCGGACACCCACCACGAAGGCCGGCCGGCGAGCCGGACGAGCGACCTCCCCGAGAGATCAAGGCCGCAACCGAAGCAGCGACGCCCGACCCACGGCCCGCGAAGAACCTTGCTCGTCACTACTACTTGCGAGGCAGCCAAGACCACACGAAGCATTCGCACCAAAAGCCAAAAACAAGCGCTCACGACCGACCCAATGAAACCGCCCGCAACCACCCCCACCGCCACCCAAACCCGCAGGTCACCGAGCCTGCTCCCGGCACGCGCGGGGACGGTCCCCTGACCTGGGCCGGGGCCTGTGTCAGTCCGTCTGCTCCCGGCACGCGCGGGGATGGTCCCACCGGGATCTCCACCCACCTGTGGGTTTTGACCTGCTCCTCGCATGCGCGGGGATGGTCCCGGTGACGCCAAATCCGTGACCGGGGTCCGCGGCTGCTCCCCGCACACGCGGAATTGCTGCCGTCCCGCTCGATTCCGCCGCCGCCGGCGACGAGCTTGCGCGCTCGTCGACGCGGACCCCGCGATGCCCCGTGACCAGCGACGTGCGTCCCCGCTGCAGAGCCGCAGTGTGCTTTGCAAGCACGGCGTCTCTGCCTCCTCGATGGTGAGGCGGTCGGCTGCGACCTGTGCTGCGACGGGGTGCTGGAGTCCGATCACGGCGGCGGCGAGCCACGCGGCGGAAAGGGACACGTCGAAGTCGTCCGTGTGCCGGCCTCGGCGGACGGGCCGACTTTTCGGTGACTTCCTCCCGTGCCTGCGGGGCTCCGAGTTCAGCAGGAAGAGACTGATCAGCTGTTTGGCGAATCGCGGAGGGGCGATCGTCAACGGGCGTCCACGTGTCGGCCGTGCCAGGGTGAGTCCGTGGAGCATCGAACGTCTATGGCAGCAGCGGGGGCCGTATTTCTCGATGAGGCGGATCGAGTCCTCTTGGTCGAGCCGACATACAAGCCGGGTTGGGAGATCCCTGGCGGGATGGTCGAGCCTGGCGAGTCGCCCTTGGGTGGTTGCCGACGTGAACTCGTCGAAGAGCTCGGACTGGCTCCGCCGGACGTGCTCGCCCTGCTGTTGGTCGAATGGATTTCACCTGGCCCGAAAGGCCCCGGCGGGATGCGCTGGGTGTTCGACGGCGGGGTGTTGAGTCGAGGCCGGATCGACGCGATTCGGTTGCCACCGGACGAGTTGCGCTCGTTCCGTTTCGTCGCGGCGGCCGAGATCCAGGACTACATGCCACCGATCCGGGCCCGCAGGGTCGAACACGCGCTGGTCGCGCGAAAGGCGGGTTTCGCCGTCTACCTGGAAGACGGCGAACTACCTTCCGCCACCTCACCGTAGCCGGCGGCCGGACACATCCCCGCAGGCCCCTGCACGGAGTCGTGTCCTGGTAGACGTCCGGCGCCCGGACAGAGACGGTAAGACCCAGGCGGACCCGAAACGCAGGCCGACGGCGCCGGTGGCCGGTGGCCCGGGCGCGTCCGATCTCAACTTGTCGGAACTGGGTCACAGCGATTCGATGAGGTCGAACGCGGGTGAAGTCGGATGCGTGTGAGCGGGAGGACCCCTCACCTCAAGGGACCAAGGCGCATCCGAACCGGCCCACCGCCTTGTTGAGTTGAACCGGTCCGGTACGGCGCTTCCAAGGGCGGCCAGGTGTGCTGGGTACCAACGAGTTTGGTGGCGCTGGAGCCGCCGAACAGCGCCGAAGGCATCGTCGTGCGTGCTCCGGATGAGGTGCCCTCTGCGCTCTCAATCGCCCCATGTCGTCTCCAAGACGCCCGAGATGGGCGCGGCTCCAGCCACACGCTGCGAACAGATACCGCGTCTTGGAACCATCGCCTCGTCGTACCGATTGACTCAATCCCGGCGCGAGGCGGCGGAGGACGCAGGCTCAAGCCGATCGCATACCTACCACGAGCACGGCCGGCGAGTTGGACGAGCGACGTCACCGCGAGACTATGACCGCAGGCGGGATGGCGAAGTTCGCGGTCCGTGAACCTGGGTCGTCGGTCCTGTCCGTGAGTCACGTTCACGCTCGCGCCATTTCTTACTAAACGTCAGAGAGAAGTGCATATGGGCGATTCAATGAAACTGCTCGCCAACGCACTCACCGCAAACTAAACCCGCAGGTCATCGAGCCTGCTCCCCGCGCACGCGGGGATGGTCCCCGGGCCGGTTCCGTCGGCAAGACGACGGAAAGCCTGCTCCCCGCGCACGCGGGGATGGTCCCCGAGTCGGTCACGTTGCTCCCTGGGCTTGTCGGCTGCTCCCCGCGCACGCGGGGATGGTCCCCAGGCGTCATCGGACAATTCGTCTTCGGCGCGCTGCTCCCCGCGCACGCGGGGATGGTCCCTCCTCGACGACACCGCCGGGTGTCTCGCCGGTCTGCTCCCCGCGCACGCGGGGATGGTCCCAACTCATGCCTGACGAGCTCGTCCAGGACGCCCTGCTCCCCGCGCACGCGGGGATGGTCCCGCCGACGCCGAACGCGGCGTTGTGGTGTTCAACTGCTCCCCGCGCACGCGGGGATGGTCCCAGCGAGACCTTGTCGGTGGAGCCGTCGACGAGCTGCTCCCCGCGCACGCGGGGATGGTCCCGGCCGGCCGTCCCACTCCGAGGACACGCGCCACTGCTCCCCGCGCACGCGGGGATGGTCCCAGGTCACGGATGTGCATCTTGTGCCGGGCCATCTCGGTGATTCCGAGATTCCTGCTCCCCGCGCACGCGGGGATGGACGCGTGGACATCACGGCTGGGGGCGGCCTCGGATGTTGTTGTGGGGCTCTGGTGGGTGGGTGTGTGGGGAAGGGGCTTGGGAATTGGGTTGGTTGGCTGGTTTGTGGGGTTGTGGGATGGGTTTTGGTCTGGGTGGGGTGGTGGAAGGTTACGATCGGGCCAGTGGACCGTGATGAGGTAAGGGAGTTGCTCGCCCGCGTTGCTGCCGGGGAGGCAGGCGTGGACGAGGCGTTGGACGCGCTCGTGCGCGGGCCGGCGGCTGGGTATGCGGATCTGGGGTTTGCTCGGGTGGACACCCATCGGGGGTTGCGGACCGGTGATCCCGAGGTGGTGTTCGCGGCCGGCAAGACGCCTGCGCAGACCGTTGCGTTGTTTCACCGGCTTCGTGCCTCCGGCAATCGCCCGGCCTTTGCCACGCGTGCTTCCGCCGATGTGGTCGAGGCCGTGCGCGCGGCTTTTCCCGGTGCGGCCTACACCGACGAGAGTGGCACGTGTGTCGCGGTCGGCGAACCGCCGGCGACGCGCGGTCTGGTGCGGGTGGTGGCGGCCGGCACGTCGGATGCCGCTGTGGCGGGCGAAGCTGCCTTCACGGCACGGTTGTTCGGGGCCGAGGTCGAGCGGATCGACGACGTGGGCGTGGCCGGGCTCCACCGGTTGCTTGCCGTGCACGCGGAACTCGACTCGGCCGACTGCCTGGTCGTGGTCGCGGGTATGGAGGGCGCGCTGCCGAGTGTGGTGGCCGGGCTCGTGTCCGTGCCGGTGTTGGCGGTGCCTACGAGCGTGGGCTACGGGGCGTCCTTCGGCGGGTTGTCGGCGTTGCTCGCGATGCTCAACTCGTGTGCGCCCGGGGTCGCGGTGTGCAACATCGACAACGGATTTGGGGCCGGGGTGTTCGCCGCCCGGGTGGCGCGGGCCGCCCGCGAACGACCCACGCGGACACCGCATTGAGACGCCGGATTGAATCGCAACGCGCGGATGTGCGGGTCGCGTCTGTAGGTGCGGGCCCCGTCGGTGCGTGTGGGTCGGGTTGGTACGTGCCGCAGGTCGGGTAAGGGCGCGCTTGGCGGGACGGCGCACTCGATTGGGCCGGCGAGTCGGTGAGCGGGCCGACTTTCGGGTGGGGTCGAGGATTCGCTGCCGCGAGAACGTAGCGCCCGGACGAACCAAGCGATGGCGGACGGACTTTCCGGCGCTGCGAGTGGGCCCTCCGGGCGCTTTCCGACAGCGCCGATGGCCGGCTTCGAACGGAACCCAGCGAGCCGAACGCCCCGTTGGGACGCCCAGCCGCGTGGCGCACCGCCGCAGGCGCCCTGCCCTGCCTTGCCCTGCGCGGATGCGTATGGCTGTGGTTGGGTCTTGGTTGGCTTGGGATGTGTTCCATCCGCACCACCCGTTGCGCTGGGTGGCGAGGGCTGCGGTCTTCGATGCGACCCGGGCGGCGTGGTCCGGCCTCGCGGGCCTGGCTCGGTTCGGCCGCCGCGTGGTGGACCGCCGCAGGCCGTCCTCACCCTGTCGTCCGTCGCCGTCTACGCGACGCGGCGACCCCACCCGCCTCGCGGGGAACGAAACGACCGCGCGCCCACCAAGCACAACGACCCACACCCCCAGCCGCGTGTGACCAGAGCGACCGGCCGCACGGACGGCTCGCCCGGGAAGGACGACCGCCGCCGGCCGCAGGCCCACCACGCACGCGACCCGACCAACTCCACCTCCAAGCGCAACCAAGCGCAACCAAGCGCAAGGAATCGGTCGGTTTTGGTCGGTTCGGGGGTTTGCCGGAGATCTGACGTGTGGGCTGGGACAGTGGCCGTGACGGGAGGTATCCGCTTGGCTACCGCGTGGTTCCAATGCCAGGCCGGTGCGAGCGGCGACATGCTGCTCGGTGCC
This sequence comes from Streptomyces sp. SID3343, assembly GCF_009865215.1. Lineage (GTDB taxonomy): Bacteria > Actinomycetota > Actinomycetes > Streptomycetales > Streptomycetaceae > Embleya. Next base: position 23,561 of record NZ_WWJX01001373.1, read on the forward strand.
CTGCTCGATGCCGGCGCCCCCCTGGAGGCCGTCCAGGAAGCCGTCGACGCGGTTGGCGTCGAACCGATCATGATTTCCGCCGAGCGAACCGAGAGACACGGGATCGCCGCGACGTACGCCAAGGTCAAGACCGTGGAGAGCCACATGCACCGCACGTGGAACGACGTTCGTGACCTGCTCGATCGGGCCGACCTGCCCGAACCCGTACACGCCCGCGCGCACGACGTCTTCGGCCGACTCGCACACGCCGAGGCTCGCGCGCACCGATGCCTGCCGGAAGAGGTGCACTTTCACGAGGTCGGCGCGCTCGACGCGATCGCCGACGTCGTGGGTACGTGTACCGCGCTGCACGCGCTCGGCGTCCAGGACGCGATCGGCTCGCCGGTCGCCCTCGGCAACGGCAGTGTCGAGGCCGCGCACGGGAGACTGCCCGTACCGGCACCGGCCGTTCTCGAACTCATGCGCGTCGCCGCCGCGCCGGTGTACTCGGGCCCCGCGCCGTACGAGATGTGCACCCCGACCGGGGCGGCCCTGCTCACCTCGGTGTGCGGGAGTTGGGGGCCGATGCCGGCCCTGCGGATCACCGCCGACGGGACCGGGGCCGGCAGTCGCCGCGTCGACGAGGTGCCCAACATCCTGCGCGTCGTGCTCGGGGAGCCCTACGTCGCGCACGCCGCGCAGTCGACCCTGTGCGGCGACGTCCTGATCGAGACCAACGTGGACGACCTCGACCCGCGTCTGTGGCCTGCGGTACTGGGCAAACTGCTCGCGGGCGGCGCGGCCGACGCGTGGCTCGTCCCGATCCTGATGAAGAAGGGCCGCCCCGCGCACACCCTGTGCGTACTCGTCTCGGCGGACCGACTCGACGACGCGCTGGACACCGTGTTCCGCGAGACGTCGACGATAGGTGCGCGGATGGTCGCGGTCGCCAAGCGGGCGCTCGACCGGGATTTCGCGACCGTGTCCGTCGAGGGCCTGCCGATACGGGTCAAGACCGCGACGTTCGAGGGAAAGGTGGTGAACGCCCAGCCGGAGTACGAGGATGTGGCCGCCGCGGCCGAGTCGCTGGGTCGCCCGGTGAAGGTGGTGATGGGAGCCGCAGCGGCGGCGGCATACGCGGCCGGGATGGCACCTTGAGCGTGGCAGCGGGTGCCGGCGCATAGCCTGGGGCGGATTCCGTTCCACTGGTAGGCCACCGTATGCCGCGTATGTCGAGGAGCAGGCACCCGTGATCGCACGTCCCCTCCGGTTGCTGCTCGCCGTCCTCGCGACGGCGCTCGCGCTCTCCGCGCTGCCCTCGACCGCCTCGGCCGCGACCGCCTCGGCCCCGGCCGCCGACCACGTCGTGCTGCTCGGGATCCCCGGTCTGACCTGGGACGACATCACCCCGCAGCGCACCCCGGCCTTGGCCGCGCTCACCGGGCACGCCGCCACCGCCGCGATGTCGGTCCGTACCGTGCACCCGCGCGCCTGCCCCGTCGACGGTTGGCTCACGACGGGCGCGGGCGCGCGCTCGACCGACTTTCGCACCGACGCGGCCACGGCCAAGCCCTGTCCGGCGCCCGTCCCGCCGACCCTGGCCCCCGACGGCGCGGCGACCGTCCCCGACCTGCCGCGGATCGTCGAGCACAACGACACCTACGGCTACAACCCGCGCTTCGGCCAACTCGCCGCCTCGGTCACCGCGACCGGCCGCACGGTGACCGCAGTCGGCCCGGGCGCGGCCTATGCCGCCGCCGACCCCACCGGCCGGGTCCAGGCGACCTATCTGCCCGACCCCGCCGCCGTGGACACCGCGCTGATCGAGCGCTCGGCGCTGACCCTGGTCGACCTCGGCGGCCCGTACAGCCCGCCCACCGACACCCAGGGCGGTACAGCGAGCGCGCCGTCCCGCGATTTCGATCGCGGCCACCGCCTCACCGAGATCGACGCCCAAGTCGCCCGGATCGCCGCCGCGCTCCCCCCGCGCACCCAACTCGTGGTCGCGGGCCTGGCCGACGACACCGGGACCCCGCACCTACGCGCCCTGCTCGTGTCCGGCCCCGGCACCAAGGCCCACCGCGCGCCCGGCACCGAGCCCGCCCCCTCGGACACCTTCGACAACGGCTACCTCACCGCGACCTCGACCCGTAACGACGGTCTCGTCCAACTCACCGACCTCGCCCCGAGCCTGCTCGCCCCGCTCGGCATCGACGCGCCCGGCGAGTTGGTCGGCGCGGTCTACACCCGCGTGGGCAGCGCCTCGGGCTCCACCGCGGTCGAGCACCTGCGCCTGTTCGACGTCGGCGCACAGGCGTCGCGCACGGTGCGCGAGAGTTGGATGTTCTTCACGTGGCTCACTCTCTTGCCGATCGCGGGCGCCGGCGTCGCGCTGTGGTTCGCGATCCGTCTCGGCCGCAGCGGCAAGACGGCCGCGCGCCGCAGGGTGACAAAGACGGCCGAGTGGATCGGGGTGCTGTTCGGGGCCGTCCCCGGCGGCTCGTTCCTGGTCGCGCTCGTGCCGTGGGAAAAGGCCGGCGACCCCGCGTGGACACTGCTCGGCCTGACCGCCGCGTTCTCCGCCCTGCTCGCGGTGATCGCGCTGCTCGGCCCGTGGCGCAGCCACCCGTACGGGCCGGCCGGCGTGGTCGCGGCGGCCACCGCGGTGATCCTGGCGGGCGACGTCATGGTCGGCTCGCCGCTGCAGTTGAACACGCTGTTCGGGCTGTCCCCGCTGGTCGCGGGCCGGTTCTACGGCTTCGGCAACGTCGCGTGGACGATCTTCGCGATGGCCGTCCTGCTCGCCGTCGCATGGCCGACGGCCCGACTGATACTGGCGAATCGCCGCCGCGCCGCGCTCGTCGTGCTCTCCGTGGTCGGCGCGATCGCGGTGGTGGCCGACGGCTGGCCGGCCTTCGGCAGCGACTTCGGCGGCGTACTCGCGCTCATCCCCGGCCTCGCGATCCTGGGCCTGCTGCTCACCGGAACGCGCATCTCGTGGGTCAAGGTCGGCCTTGTCGCGCTCGGCGCGGTCGTGGTGATCGGCACGATCGCCGTACTCGACTGGCTGCGCCCGGCGGGAAGTCGCTCGCACCTGGGCCGCTTCGTCCAGGAGATCGTCGACGGCAACGCCGGCGACACGATCCACCGCAAGATCATGGGCAACCTGCACTCGTTCACGGGACCGTTCACGCTGATCATCCCGGTGGTGTTCGTGGTGCTCATCTTCGCCGTGCTCAATCCGGACAAGTGGCGTTCGCCGGCCCTGACCCGGTCGTTCGAGGCGGTGCCGTGGCTGCGCTCGACCCTGATCGCGTGCTGGCTCACCGCAGTGGTGGGCTACGCGGTGAACGACTCCGGCATCCAGATCCCGGCCGTCGCGCTCACGATCGTGGCGCCGTTGTCGATCGCCGTGATCGCGGCAACGGAGGCCCGCCCGCGCGTCGACTGACCAGCACGACGGCGACCAGGATCGCCGCCCCCACCCACGGCCCGACCGTGCCGCGCAGCGTGCGCTGGAGGGTGTCCACGGTGTCGGGCAGCGGGGTGTCCCGGCCCGGGACGTACGCGCACACGAGCAGCGTCGTGCGCGCGAGCAGCAGGTGGTCGAGCGCCGAAGGACCGAGCAGGACCAGCGGCGCCCACGCGGCGACGTCGTACCAGGGCAGGCTGTAGGGCGTCGTCAGCAACCACGCGACCGTCAGCAGCGCGGCCACCGCGGCGCTGTCGCCCGCCACATCGGCGGCCGGCCGGGCCCGCAGCGCGGTCCGCGCCAACAACCACACCACCAAGGCTCCGAGTAGCCAGCCGACCAGTCCGATCGACGACCGCGCGGTGTCGTGTCCGAGCGCCGACTCCATCGGCCCCAGCACGAGCCGCAGCGGCACCGCCAGCGACACCAGCTTGGCGTTCTCGCGCAGTTGGTCGAACGCGCCGAACCCCACCGGCAGATACGTCAGGATCCCCACCGCGAGCCCCGACCCGACCATCGCGCCCATTGCCCGCGGCCGACCCCGCAACCCCCACGCAAGCGCGAGGACGTACAACCCGAGCGACACCTTCGCCGCGCACGCCAGCCCGACCAGTACCCCCGCGAGCACGGCCGAGCGTCGCACCGCGACCAGCGCGCCCACCGCGAACACCACCGCGAACGCGTCCAGATGCCCGGCGTTGACTGCCACGAACAACAGCAGCGGATTCAGCGACCACAGGATCGCCACCCGCGCCCGGGCCCGCGGATCGGGCCCGGCCGCCCGCTGCAACAGCAGTCCGCTCAGCACGAACGCCGCGGCACCGAGCAGCGTCAGCACGAGCACGATCGTGTGTACCGACGTCCCGCCCAGTCGCGCCGCGAACCACTGCTCGGCGGTGGCGACCGGCCCGTACACGGACGGCGTATCGGTCCACGGCGCCTCGACCGCGCGCCCGACCGGATCGCCGTCACGCACCAGGGTCGCGGCGGTGTCGGTGTACGGACTGCCGCCGGTCGTCGCGAGCCGGCCGTAGGCCGCGTACACGAGGTGGTCCGCCGAACCCATCGGCGGCACACACACCACCGCGAGCGCCGCCACGACCCCGCCGACCGTCAGCCGCCGCGGCTCCGGCGCCCATCCACGCGCCAACTGCCGCAGCGCGAGCACTAGTCCGCCGGCACCCACGAGCGCGGGCGCGAGCAACAATCCGGTGACCAGCCACGCCGGCGGATGCGCGTCGAACCGATACGGCGGCAGCCACCCAGGGCCTCCCGGCACCGGCGGCTGCGCGGCCGACGGGCCCAACAGCCCGGTGAGTACCACCAATCCGATCGAGACCGTAAGCAGCCCGATCGCCACCGGGCCGAGCGAGTGTTCCACGTGAAACATGCCGGTCCGAGACCCGGCCGCGGTCTCTCCGGCCCGGGTCACTGCGGGCTTGTCCGGGCCCGCCGCCGCCCCGGCCCGACCTCCGGTCCGAGTCGGCGTCGCCCCGGTACCAGCCCCCGCCCGACTACTCCCGGACCGACCCCGCGCCGCCTCAGCCACGACCGCGAACGGCCCCGGGCAACGCGCCGGCCGCACCACGCTCGGCCAAGGCCCTTGCCACATGCGCGTATTGGCGCGCCCGATGCCGCTGCGCGGCGAAATCCTTGCCGGTCACCCGGTGGTGCAGGTCCACCTCGACCTCCTCGACCACGAATCCCGTGCGCACCAGGTCGATCGTCAACCCCGTCTCCACACCGAACCCGGCGGCCAGCGGCAGCGCGGTCTCGAACGCCTCGCGAGTGAGGCAGCGTTGCCCGGAAAGCGGCTGCGTCGCGGTGAACCCGGACGCCCGCTCGATCCCGTCCCGTGCGGCTCGCACCACGAACCCGTGCCCCCCACCGGCCCGCCTCTGCGGTGGCAGTACCGCGATCGTCATCGCGGCGTGGCCGGACCGCACCGGCTCGATCAGCGGCCCGGTCGCCGCGGCTGTGCCCTCCAGGTCGGCGTCGAGAAAGAGCAGGAAACGCGGGTGGACCCGGCCCTCGGTGGTGTCCAGCGCGCCGACCACCGCGGCCCCCGTCTCCATCGCGGCAGCCTTGCCGCGGTTGCGCCCGTGCCGCGCGACCACGGCCCCGGCCGCCCGGGCCAGCGCGACGGTGTCGTCGGTGGACCCGTCGTCGACCACCACCACCAGGTCGACCCCGGCGACGGACCGCGCCGCCTCGACGGTGGCCGAAATGCGCTGCGCCTCGTCGTGTGCCGGGATCACCACGGCCGTATCGCCGGTCGGTGCGCCGGTTGTGTCGCCGGTCGGTGTGCCGGTCGTGTGCTCCGCCATGGCGTGATCCTACGAGCCGTTGCGCGCGCCGGATCCTCTCCGTCGGTCACGGGCGTGCCACCCGTACTGCCCAAGCAACGGCGCGGCGGCGTGCAAGGTCTGCACGGATGGGGGTACAACGGAGGGGAGCCACATCGCAGGAACGCCCCCGAACTCCTGTGACAGCGGTCTCGCGACATCTGCGGAACCTCCGAGGGCCGACCGTTCGTCGTTCCCGGTGAGAAGTGCTGGACCAGGCAGAGACCCAACCAGACCCAACCGCAGCGCAAACCGCAGCACATGGACGGCACGACGGTCCGCTCGGGAGTTCGCCATCCCGCCGACGGTCCGGTTCGCGAGTGCACCACCTGTACGGGGCGCTTCTTATTCGCCACCCCTGCGCCACCTCGCGCCATGTGCCGCCATGTGGCCCCTTCGTGGTCGGCTGCGGGAAAAAGTACCTGAGTATCACGCATAGTGCTTCCACGTTCACGGAAAGGAACGAGCGCCATGCTGCGCGAGATCCTCGGAAGACGACGGAGGGAACGCACCGCACTGCTGTCTGCCGTGCTGACGTGCGCGAGATGGCGCTGGCCCGTGGTTCCCGGCGTCGGATACGACCGCTGGTCGGGAGTGTGTCGGTGTGGTGCGGCGGATTGCCGCGTGCCGGGAGCCCATCCGGGTGAACCTCCCCTGCTCGCGGCCTCGTGTGACGAACGTATGGTGCGCTGGTGGTGGCAACAGTCACCGGACGCATCGGTGATCCTGGCCACCGGTGGTCGGGTAGCGGCGCTGAGCGTGCCGTCCGAGGCCGGAGCGCGCTCGCTCGACCAACTCGCCCGACTCGGTGTCCGCACCGGACCGGTCGTCGCCGCACCGGGGCGCTACGCGTTCCTGGTCGAGCCGTATCGATTGGACGAACTCGGCGAACTGCTGGACCGATACGGCCTGGACCGCTATGGAACGGTGCCCTCGACCCTGCGCTTCCACGGCGACGGCGGTTTTCTGGCGCTGCCACCGTCGCGGGTACAGGGCGGAACGTTGCGCTGGGCGCGGCCACCGGCACCTTCGGGAGACCCCACGGCCGGTGGGCCGTGGTTGCCCGAGGTGGCCGATCTGGTGCGCACCCTCGTCGACACTTGCCAACACGCCGAACCGAGGGCCTGAGCCCGGATTTCGATGCCGGATCCCACGTCGACACGACGTCGGAATCCGGCCTCGAAGTCCGGCTCGGGCCCCTTTTTCGTGTCGGCTGCGAGCCTGTCGTACATCCGCTGTCCGCCCGCAGGGTTGTCAGGGTTGTCAGGGCTGTCCGGGCTGTGTGTGGCGATTCGACCCCGAGTGGGCATCGGGTCCACTGCGCGTTTCATGCGCTTTTCGGGCAGGCCCGATTCGAAGCGATCCTCGCTGTCACACAATGAAGTGATCGTTGTGGCGTAACCGCAACATCAGGTGATCGTTGCACGTCATGACGGCGCGATAGGCTCTGCGCGCCGATCATTTCGGCCTCGTTCCCAGCTCCGACCCGGCCTCGGGGAGAGCGGGAGGGCCTTCGCGCGCTAGGAGACACCATGCAGCGGCCACGCACGGGTCACATCCGCACGGTGGCTCTGAGCGCGGTCGTGGGCCTGTGCCTCGTCGTCCCGCTCGCCGCCGCGTCCGCGGACTCTGCCGGCTCGTCGGACCCCGGCAAGAAGCGGCCCTTGGCCGACGCCACCGCGTCCACTCGGCCGGGCACCGACAAGAGCGCCGAATTCGGCAACGGTGTCGGCGACCGGGACAAGTCCGGTACGGCCGGCCTCCTGGAGCTGATCGGCGGCAAGTCGACCACGGCGCCCACCACTTCGTCCGGCGCGGCCACTTCGTCCGGTGCCACCACCCGTCCGGCCACTCCCGTGACATCCGCTCCGAGTACGGACAGCGTGTGCGGCAGGCCGATAGACGGCCCCAAGGGCATCCGCGCCCAGACGTGCGTCGAGCGCGACGGCTCCGAGGTCTGGGGCCGGGTGTACTACCGCAATCCCACGCCCGACCCGCTGCTGCTCGCGATGAGCGTTCTCCAGCCCGGCGGCAACGCCCTGCGGGTGACCTGCTCGGTGGAGCCGAAGGAAACCGAGGGCCGCTGCGACAGCCCGCGCGTGCGCGCCCCCAAGGGCACCGACGGCTGGTCGGCACTGGCCGAACTGGCCTCGAAGGACGGCGCGACCAAGCTGCTGCGCTCGGGCTCGACCACGGCCCAACGCTGACTCCCGAGCGGCTGGGTGGACCGGGCGGCCGGTCGGCTCGGGCGGTTCGGGGTGGTTCGGCGGGCTTGTGTTCGGTGGTCCACCGGTCTGCGTTCGGCGATGCGACGGTGACAGGGCCGACAGGGACTCGGCTCGACAGGGGCACGGCTCGACGGCGGCTCGTTCGGCGAGAGCACGGCCCGTCTACGACTCGGCTCGCGTGCGCTACGACCGATGTGCGTTACGACGGGTGCGCTTACGGCCGGCGTGCTTACTACCGGTGGACGGCGCGACCACTCTGCGGCACGACGTGTCCGCCAAAAACGCGAGGTGGCAATTCGACCGGGAATGCACCGGGAAAAAGCCCCGAAAAAGGTGAAGGCCCGGCCGCTGAAGACGGGGGATGCATCAGCGGCCGAGCTGGATCAACGGTAACAACAAGCCGCCGGATCTCCAATCCGGGGGCCGGTATCGACCACGCATGACCGATCCCGCACGCCCGTTGACGGGCGTGCGGGCGTTGTTCGTCCGCTAGTTCAGGGTGATCTGCCGGTTCAGCAGTCCGTTGCGCGCGCTGCGCTGGCGCGGGGTCAAGGGGCTGGTGTCGGCCATGGCGGTGGCGAGGCGCTCACCGAATTCGCGGGCCGGCTTCTCGACGTCGTCCGCGGTCATCGCGGTCGGCAGGTCCCACACTGGGACGAGCAGACCGTGCGCGCGGAACGAGCCCACGAAGCGGGTGCCCTCGCCCAGGCTCGACTCGCCGGCCGCGTGCAGGCGCGCGATCGCGTCGAGCAGTTCCTCCTCCGCGTGCGGCATGACCCAGCGCAGGTGGTTCTTCTCGGTCGTGCCACACCAGTACGCGGCATCCACCGACGAGAGCCGAACCGTCGGCATCGCGGCCGCGTTCGCGCGCTCCAGCGAGGCGCTCACCTCGGCGTTCATCGCGGTCGGGTCGTCCACCCAGAAGTCGAAGCCCTCGTGGACCGTGATCTCCAGAGGCAGCGTGACGTCGATCAGGTCCTGGAGACGGTCGCCGGACTCGGGCAGCGGGCCGGGAGCGACCGACGAGCCGTCCTCCTGCGCCAGCGCACGCTCGAGGGCGTGCGCGAGGTCGCGGCTGACGTCGCCCGAGCTGGTGTGGGTCTGCAGACCGACCAGGATCGAGCCGTCCGCGCGCCGCAGCGCCGGCCAGGCCATCGGCAGGACGGTGGCCAGCGTGACCTTCTGGCCGGCGTGCTCACCGGTCAGGGTCAGCTGCGCGGTGGCGGCCGGCACCAGCTCGCGCAGGGCGATCCAGTCGCATTCGTTGGGAAGCCCCTGGAAGGGACGGAGGACGAGCGTCTCGGCGGCGGTGGCCGCTTCGCGCCCATGGCATGCCTTGTACCGGCGGCCCGACTTGCACGGGCACGGTTCACGACCGCCGACGACCGGGACGGATCCCGTTGCGGCTGCGGTCTGGGTCTTGCCGGTGTGGCCCTTCAGCGCGGCCTTCTTGCCCATGCTGCGGTCTCTCCGCCTCGGTGTCGGGGGGATGGTGGTCGACGACTCACCAGACCCGAGAGTACTGAGTCCGCGAGCGAGGATTGACCGCTCGAACGCGCACTCGACCGCGAGCGGATCGGGTGTGGGTGTCGTCCGTGGGCCTCGTACGCGTCGCCCGCGGGACGCGGGCGTGGGGCGGAGTCAGTCCAACGGCTCAACGGCGTCGAGGTCGAACTCGTCCCACAGCCCGTCGCCGGAGCGCCGGGTGACCGGCACGAGGGCCCACACGGTGACTTCCTCGTGCGAACCGCGCACCCCCCAATCGGCCGCCAGCGTGCCGATGATCGACAGGCCCCGCCCACCGTGCGCGCTGAGCGAGGGACTGGCCTGACGCGGACGGGTCGAACTGCCTCCGTCGGTGACCTCGATCGCGAGCAACCCGTCGGGCCGCACCCACCACGCGGCACGGACATTGCCCGACGGCAGCGCGCGGGCGTGCCGCAGGGCGTTGCTCAGCAGTTCGGACAGGATCAGTACGGCGTCGTCCACGACGTCGAGGGAGATGCCCCAGGCATCGAGATCGGCGGACAGGCGGTGTCGAGCCGCAGACACGCCGACCGGGGCGTGCGGTACCAGTACCGCCGCGGAATCGGGCATCCCACGGGCCACGACCATTGCCACCCCCGGCCTCCTTATTGCACACTTTCGCTTCGCGCGCACGTCTCGCGCGTCGGGCATGAGATGCCCGATGCCGACCGACGGGAAACGGCGCTGCGCGTTGTGCTCCGACCCACCCAGGGGCGTATAGGGGTATGCGATCACACCAAGTCGGATATAACGCCCCGAAAGGCCACCAGCGTACGCCCCCTAATGGGGGCTAATCGGACAGTTGGGCCATTACCTGTCGTGGCCGATTCGTGATGATCGCGTCGACGCCGAGGCGCAGACACAACTCGACGTCCTCGGGGGCGTCCACGGTCCACACGTGTACCCGGTGGCCGGCCCGGTGCAGCCGGGCCACGTAGCGCGGATGGGCGCGGACGATGTCGATGCTGGGGCCGGCGATCCGTACGTCGCGGGGGAGGGTGCCGTCGCGAAACAGCAACGGGACGTGCTCCATCAGGAACACGGTGGGCAGCTCCGGGGCCATCAGGCGCATCCGGCGCAGCGAGAGCTGGGAAAAGCTCATCACCCGGATCAGCGACGGGTCGTCGCCGTCGGGGCGGGACAGGCCGAAGCGGTCGAGCAGGTCGACGAGCCGTCGCTCCACCAGGCCCGCGTAGCGCGTGGGGTGTTTGGTCTCGATCGCCAGCCGTACGGTGCGCGGGGAGTCGACGACCAGTTCGAGCAGTCGCTCCAGGGTCAGCACGGACTTGCGGTCCCAGTCGGGGGCCTCGGGCTCCTCCGGGCGCTCGCGTTCGACGCCGGATTCCTTCCAGGACCCGAAGTCGAGCGCGGACAACTCGGCGAGTTCGAGCGTCGACACGATGCCGCGCCCGTTGGAGGTGCGGTCGACCTTGCGGTCGTGGACACAGACCAGATGGCCGTCGGCGGTGAGGCGGACGTCGCATTCGAGTGCGTCGGCGCCGTCCTCGATGGCCTGGAGGTAGGCCGCGAGCGTGTGCTCGGGGACGGTGTCGGACGCGCCTCGGTGGGCGACTACCTGCACGTTGGCGCGCAGCGGGCGCGCCCTTGTGGTTGACACGAAACAATCGTGCCATCTCGGGGTGAGCGCCAGGTGGCCGCGGGGTGTCGGGGGGCTGTGTTTTGGGGTGGG
>NZ_WWJX01000140.1 GCF_009865215.1 Streptomyces sp. SID3343
AGACAGGCAACGCAAGGCGACGCAACGCAGCGCAGCGCAAGGTGGTGGCAGGGCCCGGGAGTCGGGAGTGTCGGTCGTGCCGAACTCGACCGACTCCGCGCGGAGTTCGGCCTCGGCGGCAGGGCGCGAGTGACCGCCGCGGGTGAGCGCGGATCGGCGCGGATCGCGGGAGCCCGACGGACGGAAGCGGCACGACGACGCGACCGCAGGCGCACGCCGCCGTGAAGCGGCCGTGGTTCGCCCGGGTGGCGGGGTGCTAGTGGATCAAAGACACAGGCAGCCGGCGGAGCGGCGCAGATCGATGAACAGGCGCCGGGTCAGCCGGGTTCGGGGCGCGGGCGTGGCGGCGACACGGCTGCCTGCCGGAGTCACAACCCTGCGCATGACATCGTCCCCTTGCTGCGCATCGACGACCGGAGCGGCCGACGCCGCGACGTTAACCCAGCCCACCGGGTCTTGTCCATCACCGTGCCCGGCACCTCGCGCAGCGCTCGAAGGTATCGCAACTCCGGTTCGGATCAGGGGTATCGGTGTCCGTCTGCGCGACCGGCGAGCGCGGTACGGAAGCCGATGTCGATCCGACGGCGGCGGCGCGCGAGCCGATCGACCGACCTGCGGATGCCCTTTGACGACGCGCGATCCACCTCGTAGCCTGCGAGACATGCAGGCTCAGACCCGGTTCGCCACCCGCAGGCACATCGACCTGCTTCGGGTGACCAGTGCCGCGTGTCGACCTGTCCCTTTTGCCTCCGACTGAGGGGGTTGGCTCCGGCTAGGGGTCGGCTCGGGCCGAGGAGTCGGCTCCGAGGGGTCGGCTCCGAGGGGAGTCGGCGCGTTCTTGAGCAGCCGCCACACAAGACACAAGGCACCGACCGCTTCGGCGGGTGAGCGGTTGCCTCCTCGCGGCCGGCCCGAGATCCGCGCAGCGGGTGCCCACCGCGCCCTGTCGACCCGACCGGTCCACGCCCTGTTTGTCGGTCTGCGCGGCTGCGGCGAGACATCGCGCCACCCGCGGCGACCGACAACAGCGACGCACTCTGCCGCCGTCCGTCATCGGCGACTTCGTCCGATGCGGGCTCGATCCGTCATGCCGTGCGGTGCGGTGTCGTAAGCGTCCGGTGGCCGAGCCCGTCGGAGCGCGAACCCCCGCCGCCCGAGCGGTCACTTCCCCACCCCACCCATCTCACCCCAGCGCACGCCACCCCACCCCGTCAGACGCGGAAGGACCCTCCGTCATGAGCAAGCCCCTCAAGCAGATCCACCTCGCCGCCCACTTTCCCGGCGTCAACAACACCACCGTCTGGAGCGACCCCCAGGCCGGCAGCCACGTCGAGTTCGCGTCCTTCGCGCACCTGGCCCGCACCGCCGAGCGGGCCAAGTTCGACTTCCTCTTCCTCGCCGAAGGGCTGCGCCTGCGCGAACAGAACGGCCTGATCTACGACTTGGACGTCGTGGGGCGCCCCGACACGTTTGCCGTGCTCGCCGCCTTGGCGGCGGTCACCGATCGGCTCGGGCTGGCCGGCACGATCAACTCCACCTTCAACGAACCGTACGAAGTGGCCCGTCAGTTCGCCAGTCTCGACCACCTGTCCGCCGGCCGAGCGGCGTGGAACGTGGTCACCTCGTGGGACGCCTTCACCGGCGAGAACTTCCGGCGCGGCGGATTCCTGACGCCGGATCAGCGCTACGAGCGCGCCCGCACGTTCCTGGAGACCGCGTGGGAACTCTTCGACTCCTGGCACGGGGACGAGATCGTCGCCGACCGAGAGAGCGGGGTCTTCCTGGGCGATCCGGAGGCGGGCGCGTTCGAGCATCACGACGCGCACTTCGACATCTCCGGGCGGTTCAACGTCCCCCGCAGTCCCCAGGGCCGGCCCGTCATCTTCCAGGCGGGCGACTCCGACGAGGGCCGCGAGTTCGCCGCCGCCGGCGCCGACGCGATCTTCAGCCGGTACGGCACCCTCGCCGAGGGGCAGGCCTTCTACGCCGACGTCAAAGGCCGACTCGCGCGCCACGGCCGCAGTCGGGACCACCTGGTCATCCTCCCCGCCGCAACGTTCGTGCTCGGCGACACCGACGCCGAGGCGCACGAACTCGCGCACGAGATCCGACTGAAGCAGGTCAGCGGGCAGAGCGCGATCAAGTTCCTCGAACAACTGTGGAACCGCGACCTGTCCGCCCACGACCCGGACGGCCCGCTACCGGCGATCGATCCCGACCCGGGCGAGAACACGGTCGCCCGGGGCCGTGCGAGCGTGCGGATGTACCGCGACCCGATCGCCACCGCCCGCCAATGGCGCGAACTCGCCGAGGCCAAGCAACTCTCCAGCCGCGAGTTGATCATCGAGGTGACCGGCAGGCAGACGTTCGTCGGCGCGCCGGAGACCGTGGCGACGAGCATCAACGACCTCGTCCAAGCCGACGCCTCGGACGGATTCATCCTGGTCCCACACATCACCCCCGGCGGCCTGGACGCCTTCGCCGACACGGTTGTCCCACTGCTCCAGGAACGCGGCGTCTTCCGCACCGAGTACGAGGGCTCCACCCTGCGCGACCACCTCGGCCTTCCCGAGGTCCCGGCCGCGCCGCGCGCCGCCAAGGTGGCCTCGTAGGGGCCGGTGGGACCGGCTCGACTCGGGCGGGCCGGGTGGCCTGTCCCCGCCCGCCCGCTCATCCCGGACGGAAGTCCTGGATTCGGCCTCTTTTGGTACTTGGGTCCTGGGTGAAAGATCATGTTCGCTGCGGACCGAAAGCGTGACCACCCAGGATTCAATGAAGACGACACTTGCGCCGTCCGCCCGGGTGAAGCACACGAAGTACGAGTAGAAGGAGGCCCCGGATGGGCCGCCACCATCCCGCCGCGGCCGAGAACGGCGTTGCCGGGTTCCAGGCGGTCGGCGTCGCCCCGAGGCGACGCGCCCGCGCGCGCGAGCGCCTGTCGTGGACGATGTTCGGGCGACTGATGCGGACCGAGCACGGGACGGCCGCGTTCCCGTGGCGGATCACCGACGTCCTGGTGGTCGTCCTGGCCGCGGCGTCCGAGCTGATCGGCTATCTCGCGCCCGCCGAGAGCACGGCCACGTGGAACAAGACGGGCGCCGTGCTGCTGGCCGCGGCCGCTTCGACGCTGCTCTTCCGCCGCCGCTACCCCGTACAGGTGCTCGCGGCGGTCCTGGTCCTGCAGGTGATCGCCTATCTGAACACGTCGCAGACCTCGCACAACTACTCCGTGAGCATCCTCTTCGCGCTCTACGAGGTGGCCCGCCACGGCAGCCGGCGGACGATGTGGATCTCCGCGATCGGGGTCTCGATCGTCCAATTCGTTCGGGACGCCAAGGCCTCGGGGGCCGTCCTCCCGGCCGCCGTCGCCGGCCTCGGCGGTACCGTCGTGGTCATCCTCGTCGCGCTCGGGGTGCGCCGCTGGAAGGACGAGGTCGCCCTCAACCGGACCCTGCTCGCCGACCGCGCGGTCGCCGAGGAACGCCGCCGGATCGCGCGCGAACTCCACGACATCGTCGCCCACCACGTCACCACGATGTATCTGATGTCCGGTGGAGCCCGCTCGATGATGGACCGCGATCCGGACACCGCTCGAGCCGCACTCGTGACGCTGGAGTCGTCGGGCCGCACCGCCCTCCAGGAGATGCGGCAACTCCTGGGCGTCCTGCGCAGCACGGGGGAGGCGGAGGTCGCCCCGTCGAAGCCACAACCAGGTGTGGACGACATCGACAACCTCGTCGCCGAGTCGTGCGCGGCCGGCCTGCCGACCGGATTCGAGGTCCTCGGCGACCGACGCGCGATGCCCCTGGCCACCGGCCTCGCCATCTACCGGATCACCCAGGAGGCGTTGACCAACACGCGCAAACACGCGGGCAGGCGGGCCAACGCCCACGTTCGGCTCGCATACCTGCCCGACCGGGTCACGATCGACGTGTCGGACGACGGCACCGGCGACGGCAAGGCACCCGTGGCGAGCGGGGGTTACGGCCTCCTGGGCATGCGCGAACGCGTCGCCGTGCACGGCGGTACGTTCGAGGCCGGGCACTGCGGCGACGGCGGCTTCCGGGTGGCCGCGACCATCCCGCTGCCGCCCGATGAGCCGGACGCCGAAACCTCGCCCTGACGCCCGGCCGGCAGCCCGCGTCACCGAGCGTCGGCGGATCGGCCCCGGCCCGAACCCGGCGGTATCGACGCTCGCCCGCGCGTCGGCCGAGGCGACCGCCGGGAAGTCCACGACGTGCGGGGCAGGGGGCGGGGTCCCACGCCACCCCGATCCGCCAACGGGTTGTCGATACGTCGCAAGGATTCATTGGACGCATCGAACAGCCGGCGCTGTACTGGTGGCACCCAGCACCGGATGTACCACCTTCCGACCTTTGGAGCAGCCATGCAGCAGCCCGAGACCGTCGCCCTGCGCTGCGCGGCGGTGCAGTTCGAGCCGCGCCCCGACGACAAGGCGTTCAACCTCGGCCGGATCGAACACTTCGTCCGCCGTGCGGCCGCCGACGCGGTACAGGTCCTCGTCTTTCCGGAAATGTGCCTGCTCGGTTATTGGCACCTGACCAAGCAGCCGACCAGCCGACTGCACGAACTGGCCGAGTCCGCCGAGGGCCCGTCGGTGCGCGTCGTCCGCGATCTCGCGGTCGCGCACGACCTGGCGATCGGCGTCGGTTTCCTCGAACGCGACGACCACGGGCGCCTGTTCAACTCCTACGCGGTGTGTTTGCCCGACGACACGGTGCACGTGCACCGCAAGCTCCACGCCTTCGAACACGAGGCGATCGACAGCGGCGACCGGTTCACCGTCTTCGACACCCCGTGGGGGGTGCGGGTGGGCGTGCTGATCTGCTGGGACAACAACCTCGTGGAGAACGTCCGCGCCACCGCGCTCCTCGGCGCCGAGGTACTGCTCGCGCCGCATCAGACCGGCGGTACCGCGTCGCGCAGTCCGCACGGCATGAAGCCCGTCCCGCTCGACACGTGGGAGCGCCGACACCGCGACCCGGCGGCGATCGAGGCCGCCTTCCGCGGCCCGAGCGGGCGGGAATGGCTGCTGCGCTGGCTGCCCGCCCGGGCCCACGACAACGGCCTGTTCGTCGTGTTCGCCAACGGTGTCGGCCGCGACGACGACGAGGTGCGCACCGGCAACGCGATGATCCTCGACCCGTACGGCCGCATCCTGACCGAGACCTGGGTGGCCGACGACGCGATGGTCGTCGCTGACGCGGATCTCGCCCTGCTGCCGATGGCCACGGGGCGGCGCTGGCTCAAGGGCCGCCGGCCGGAACTGTACGACATCCTGACCCACCGCTTCGGCGACGAGCGCGACCCCCGCACGGCCCGCTTCTCCACCGAACCCGTCGACCGCCCGGGGTCGGCCGGGTCGCGGACCGTCTAACAGCACCGGGCCGATGGGTGCCCCTCCTTCTCCTTCGCCCGCCACGACTCGTACGCCCGTCGCGTCGGCACGGGCGCGTCCGGGTGCTCGCGCGCATGGCGCGCGCAGTGCCGGTCGTAGTCCGCGTCGCCGGAGAGCTCGCGCAGATACCACCGGATCCCACGCACCAGCCGCATCGCCGCGAAGCGGGCGCGAGTGCCGGTGCTGGTGCCGGTGCCTGGGCGTGGGCCCGGGCCGGCTTCGGGGTCGATCACGGCCGCGCCGCCTCGTCGTCGTCGCCCGTGCCGCCCCCGCCGACTCCCGCGAGTTCCTCGGCGCGTGGCGGCCGGTCGGCGGCGGTGAGGTCGAGCGTGGACTCGACGTACGGCGTCTCGGTCGTCGGTAGCGACCCGGGGGAGCGCACCGCGGCCACGCACACCACGGCGGCATTGCCGATCACCAGCGTGATCAGGACCAGGAACACCGCGATCAGCACGCCGTCGACGGTGGAATTGACCACGACCGTGTGCATGTCGTCGAGGTTCTTGGCCGGACCGAGCACCTTGCCCGCGTCGATGGCGTCCGCGTAGCGGTCGCGCTGCGCGAAGAATCCCACGCGCGGGTCGTCGGAGAAGATCTTCTGCCACCCCGCGGTGAACGTCACCGCGACGTCCCACACCAGTGGTACGCCGGTGACCCACGCCCACCGCAGTCGACCGGACGTGACCAATATCGTGGTGGCCACGGTCAGCGCGACCGCCGCGAGCAGCTGGTTGGCGATGCCGAACAGTGGGAAGAGCTGGTTGATCCCGCCGAGCGGATCGGTGGCCCCGACGTAGAGGAAGTAGCCCCACAGTCCGACCACGACGGCGCTGGTCAGCCAGATGCCCGGCTTCCAGTCGACCCGGCCGATCGGTTTCCACACGTTGCCGAGCATGTCCTGGAGCATGAACCGGCCCACCCGGGTACCCGCGTCCACCGTGGTCAGAATGAACAGCGCCTCGAACATGATGGCGAAGTGGTACCAGAACGCCTTCATCCCCGAGCCGCCGAACACGTCGGCGAAGATCTCCGACATGCCGACCGCGAGCGTGGGCGCCCCACCGGAGCGGGCGATCAGCGTCTGTTCCTCGACCGCCGACGCGGCCGACCGCAGATCCTCGGGGGAGATGGTGAAGCCCAGGCCCGCCACCGCGTGCGACGCGCTCTCGGCGGTGGCGCCGAGGACACCCGAGGGGGCGTTCATCGCGTAGTACAGACCCGGGTCGATCACGCACGCCGCGATCAGCGCCATGATCGCCACGAACGACTCGACCAGCATCGCGCCGTAGCCGATCAGCCGGACCTGCGACTCCTTTTGGATCAGCTTCGGCGTCGTCCCGGAGGCGACCAGCGCGTGGAAGCCCGACAACGCGCCACACGCGATGGTGATGAACAGGAACGGGAACATCGATCCGGCGAACACCGGCCCGCTGCCGGAACTCGCGAACGAACTCACCGCGTCCGTCTTGAGCGTCGGCGCGGCCACGACCACCCCGATCGCCAACAACGCGATCGTGCCGACCTTCATGAAGGTGGACAGGTAGTCGCGCGGCGCCAGCAACAGCCACACCGGCAGCACCGACGCGACGAAGCCGTATCCGACCAGACAAAAGACCAGCGTCTCGGGGCTCCACGTGAACGCGTCCGCCAGGGCCGAGTTCTCGATCCACCCGCCGGAGACGATCGCCGCCAGCAGCAGTCCGACCCCGATGACGCTGGCCTCCAACACCCGGCCCGGGCGCAGGAAGCGCAGATACACCCCCATGAACAGGGCGATGGGAATCGTCATCGTCACCGAGAACGTCCCCCACGGGGAGTCCGCCAGCGCGTTGACGACCACGAGGGCGAGCACCGCCAACAGAATGATCATGATGGCGAACACGGCGACGAGTGCCGCGATGCCGCCGACCCGGCCGATCTCCTCCCGGGCCATCTGGCCCAGGCTCTTGCCGTCGCGGCGCATCGACAGGAACAGGATCACCATGTCCTGTACCGGCCCGCGCCGGGC
>NZ_WWJX01001374.1 GCF_009865215.1 Streptomyces sp. SID3343
CCACGGCACGCCGACGTCCACCGCGAGCAGGTGCCGTACGGTCGCGGGCGCCGAGCCAAGGAGCGCGCCCAGCACCAGGTGCGCCTGCACGCCGGCGAACGCGCCGGCCAGGGCGACGGTGGCGGCCTCGGCGGGGCCGGGGCCCAGGACCCGGGAGGCGGGCGGGCCGGCCGGAGACCACGTCGCGGTGCGGTCGATGCGGTACGGGGCCACGAGGCGGGTGGCCACCGCGGTGAGCACGGCGACGGTGGCCAGCACCGGCACCGCGACGAGCAGCGGCGCGACCCACGAGTGGTCGGAGGCGCCGACGGGTCGCACCCAGGCGAGCAGGCACACCAGGACGGCGGCGGCCGCCCCCGCGACCGACGCACAGATCAGGACCCGCACGACATCCACGCGCACCGTGCCGCGCGGCCGGTTCGATTTTGCGCCGGACACGGGCTTACACCTCGCCGTGCGGATTCGAGCGCCCACCCCGCAGGGACAGACACCGATCCGCGTGCGCCGCGACGCGCGGGTCGGCGGTCGCGAGGACGAGGGTCATGCCGTGCGAGCGGATCGCGGTGACCAGGATGCGCATCAGGTGGTCCGTTTCGGTACCGGCCAGCGCGTACGCGGGCTCGTCGGCGAAGACCACGTCGGGCCGGGTGACCAGGGCCCGGGCCACCGCCGCGCGGCGAAGCAGCGACGGACCAAGGCCCAGCGGCCGGGCCTCGGCGTGCTCGGTCACGTCGAGCCGCTTCATCCAGTGCCGGGCGATCGCGAACGCGTCGGACCGGCGTACTCGGCCGAGCAGCAGCGGCAGGGCGACGTTCTCGGCGACGGTCAGTTCGGGCAGCAGCCGGGTACGGCCGTCGACGAGGCCGAAGTATCGGCGGCGCAGCGCGGTGCGGCCCTTCTCGTCGAGCACGTGCATGGGGCTGCTGTTGAACCAGACTTCGCCCGAGTCGGCGGCGACCATTCCGGACAGGCACGCGAGCAGGGCCGACTTGCCGGAGCCGCTGGGCCCGGTGATCGCCAGCGTCTCCTGCGCGCGAACGGCGGCGGAGACGTCTCGAAGGAGGGTGACCGATCCCCGGGTGAGGGTGAGCCGACCGGCGCGCAGGACGTCGTTGTCGGGCGGGGTCGTCGGGGCCTCGGCGACGGCGCGCCGGGCAGGTGGTCTTGCCGCGCGGGACGACAGGGTCACGGCACTCCTCCCGCAGAGAAACGTTCGTTGCCACCCGTCTTGTCAACGAGTGTTCGGGCACGTGGTTGCGGGAAGACCCGGCAATCGCCCCGTGCCCGAAGCCCGTGCCGGCGCCTGGGGCGCACGCCCACCATGATGAGCCGAACAGGTGTCTTGCACGCGATGCGAACCGGGGTGGACATGAACCACAGACTCGATCTTCCCGATCTGCTCAATGCCCGCGATGTCGGCGGCCTACCGCTGATCGACGGGGGAGTCACTCGCGTGGGCGTACTGATGCGGTGCGAGACACCGGATCTGTTGACCCCTGAGGGGATCCGCCGGTTGTCGGGCACGTACGGGGTTCGGCACGTGCTGGACCTGCGCTCGGATCGCGAGGGTCTGCCGCTCGTCGAGTGGGAGGGGATCACCCGGCATCGGTTGCCGCTGCTGGGTCGCCGGTCCGCGCTGGCCGCCGACCGGGCGGCGGTGGGCGACGTCTCGGCCGGGCAGACCGAGGGGCTCGACCTGGACGACGACATCGACCTGGGCAACGTCGACGTGCACGGCGCGGGCCTGCTCTACATGCGCATGGCCGAGCGCGGGCGGGATTCCTACGTGCGCTCGCTGGAGATCCTGGCCGGCGACGGCGGGGTTCCGGCGCTCGTGCACTGTACGGCCGGCAAGGACCGGACCGGCATCCTGGTGGCGCTGTTGCTGTCGGTCGCCGGGGTCGAGCGCGAGGCGATCATCGAGGACTACACCCGGACCGAGGAGCATCTCGTGGAGATGTTCGAGCGGATCGACCGTCTGCCCCGGCAGCCGCGGATCGACCCGGCGCATCCGGTCGCGCCCGCGATGCGCGGCGCGGCGCGGGAGTCGATCGACACGTTCTTGTCGGTGCTCGCGGAGCGCCACGGCTCGGCGGCGGATTTCCTGCTCAAGGCCGGTGCGGCGCCGGATCATCTGGAGACCTGGCGCCGCACGATCAGGGGTCAGTGACCCACGAAGCGACCGAACGCCTGCGCGAGGCGGGATTCCTTGCCGGTGCGCTGTTCCTCGACGTCGGCTCCGGACATCACGCGCAGGCCGACGTTGGTGCCGATCCAGCGCAACGGCTCGGGTTCCCACTTGGGCGAGCGGTGGCGTACCCACGGCAGCCGGGTCAGGTCGGTGTACTCGTCGCGGATCAGGTCGGCGAGCGTGCGGCCCGCGAGGTTCGCGGTGCCCACGCCGTCGCCGACGTAGCCGCCGGCCCACGCGAGACGGCGGGCGCGGTCCACGCCGCAACTCGCGTACCAGTCGCGGGCGACGCCCAGCGGCCCGCCCCACGTGTGGGTGACCCGTGCGTCGGCGACGGCGGGGAACAGTTCGGTGATCACCCGCCGCAGCTCGGCGAAGACCTTCTCGTCGCGGTCGAACTCGGGCTTGACCCTGGACCCGAAGTGATAGGGCGCACCTCGGCCGCCGAACGCGAGCCGGTCGTCGGCGGTGCGCTGCCCGTAGATGATCAGGTGCCGCATGTCGCTGAAGCTCTCGCGACGCGCGAGCCCGGCCTGTGCCCAAAAGGACGACGGCAGCGGCTCGGTGGCGATCATCAGCGAGTACACCGGAGCCAGGTCGCGGTGGAAGCCGGCCAGTTCGGGGGTGTAGCCCTCGGTCGCGCGCACCACCACGTCGGCGCGCACGCGCCCGTGGGCAGTGGTCGCGACGCCGTCCGCGATCGCGGTGACGGGGGTGTTCTCGTAGATGCTCACGCCCAGGCCCGCCACCGCGGCGGCGAGGCCGCGGGCGAGCTTCGCGGGGTGGATGACCGCGCAGTGCGGGGTGTAGGTGCCGCCCAGCACGTCGGTGGCGCCGACCATCGAGCGTGCCTCGTCGGCGTCGAGCAGGCGCGTGTCGGTGTCGTCGAAGCCCCACGCGTGTTCGCCGGCGACGGCCTCGCGGGCGCGCGCGAGCTGTACCGGGGTGCGGGCGAGCACGACGGTGCCGCCCTTGGTGAAGTCGCAGTCGATGCCCTCCTCGGCGACGACCCGGCCGACCTCGTCCACGGTCGCGTTCATCGCGCGCTGCTGGGCGATCGCCCGCTCGCGGGTGCTGTCGCGGGCCACCTTGGCCAAGGACGCGGGGAAGAGCGCCGAGCACCAGCCGCCGTTGCGGCCCGACGCGCCGAAGCCGGCGATCTCCCGCTCCAGGACCGCGATGCGCAGCGACGGGTCGGCCTTGGCCAGGTAGTACGCGGTCCACAGGCCGGTGTAGCCGGCGCCGACGATCGCGACGTCGACGTCGAGGTCGCCCGCGAGTGCCGGGCGGGCGGTGATCTCCTCGCCGAGCGTGTCGAACCACAGCGACAGTTCGCGGTAGCCGGTGGTCATCGGGTCCACGTCCTCAGGTAGTGCGGCGGGGCGATGTCGAAGCGCAGGTCGGGGGCGGACACGGGCTCGCCGAAGTGCTCGGTGATCGGTACGACGCCGGCCCAGATCGGGGTGTCGAGGTCGTCGTCCTCGTCGTCGGGAGGGCTGTCGGAGATCTTGACCGAGGTCTCGTCGAGGGTCAGCGCGAGCACCAGGGTCGCGGCGAGCTCCTTGGGCCGGTGCGGCCGTAGTTCGTCGCGGCGGCCCGGCAGCAGGCGGTCGGTGATCAGGTCCAGGGCGGTGGCCTTGTCCTGCTCGGGGACGACCGTGCACGCGCCGAGCACCATCGCGCTGCGGTAGTGCATCGAGGATTCGAAGGCCGAGCGGGCGACCACGACGCCGTCGAGCAGCGTGACGGTCAGGCAGGTCGGCGCGCCCGCCGCGAGGCCGCGGAAGAGCCGGCTGCCGGTCGAGCCGTGGATCAGCACCCGCTCGCCGTCGCGCGCGTAGGCGACCGGCAGGACGAACGGGCGGCCGTCCTCGGTGGTGATCGCGACGTGTGCGACGAGGCCGGCGTCGAGGACGGCGTGCAGGGCGGCCCGGTCCTGGGCGGCTTTCTCGGGCAGGCGCCGGACGCGGGTGCGGGGGGTGGAGCCGGGATTGGGGTGGCTCATCGGACCTCTTCAAGGGGTCTGTCGTACGAGTCTGTCGAGGGGTGATCCGTCGCGACGATCCGGATATCGAGTGATTCGGAATCGAAGACGAGTCTGCCGCCGTCGCGCACGGGGTGCGGGACGGCGGCAGACTCACTGAGGGTTCGTCGAAAAGCCTGGTGCGACAGCGTTCTCTACAGCTTGGTCCAGGCCTCGGAGAGCACTCCGCGCAGGATCTGCTCGATCTCGTCGAACACGCCCTGGTCCGCGGTCAGCGGCGGCGACAGCTGGATGACCGGGTCGCCGCGGTCGTCGGCGCGGCAGTACAGGCCGTTGTCGTACAGAGCCGTCGAGAGGAAGCCGCGCAGCAGACGCTCGGCCTCGTCGTCGTTGAACGTCTCCTTGGTGCCCTTGTCCTTGACCATCTCGATGCCGTAGAAGTACCCGTTGCCGCGCACGTCGCCGACGATCGGCAGGTCCTGGAGCTTTTGCAGCGTGGCCAGGAACTTGGACTCGTTGTCCAGGACGTGCTGGTTGAGGCCCTCGCGCTCGAAGATGTCGAGGTTGGCCAGCGCCACGGCGGACGACACCGGGTGCCCGCCGAACGTGTAGCCGTGCATGAAGACGTTGTCGCTGCCGTTGTAGAACGGCTCGGCGAGGCGGTCCGACACGATCATCGCGCCGATCGGGGAGTAGCCCGAGGTCATGCCCTTGGCGCAGGTGATGATGTCGGGGACGTAGTCGAACTTGTCACACGCGAACATCGTGCCCAGGCGGCCGAACGCGCAGATGACCTCGTCCGAGACGAGCAGCACGTCGTACTGGTCGCAGATCTCGCGCACGCGCTGGAAGTAGCCGGGCGGCGGCGGGAAACAGCCACCGGCGTTTTGCACCGGCTCCAGGAAGACCGCGGCCACGGTGTCGGGGCCCTCGTTGAGGATCGCCACCTCGATCTGGTCGGCGGCCCAGCGGCCGAAGGCCTCGGGCGAGTTGTCGGCCAGGAACTCCGGCATGCGGTACTGGTTGGTGTTGGGCACCCGGAAGGTGCTGGGCACCAGCGGCTCGTACGGCGCCTTGTAGTCCGGCAGGCCGGTGATCGACAGCGCGCCCTGCGGGGTGCCGTGGTAGGCGATGGCCCGCGAGATGACCTTGTGCTTGGTCGGCTTGCCGGTGAGCTTGAAGTAGTGCTTGGCCAGCTTCCAGGCGGACTCGACGGCCTCGCCGCCACCGGTGGTGAAGAAGACCTTGTTCAGGTCGCCGGGGGCGTAGTTCGCCAGGCGCTCGGCCAGCTCGATCGCCTTGGGGTGGGCGTAGCTCCACACCGGGAAGAACGCGAGCTGCTCGGCCTGCTTGCGCGCGACCTCGGCGAGCTCCGTGCGGCCGTGACCGGCCTGTACGACGAACAGGCCGGCGAGGCCGTCGATGTACTTGCGGCCGTTGGTGTCCCAGATGTAGCTGCCTTCGCCGCGCACGATCGTCGGCACGGGCGCGTTCTCGTACGACGACATGCGGGTGAAGTGCATCCACAGGTGGTCGTAGGCGCTCTTGGAGAGGGCGGCGTTGTCGTACTGCTCTGTCATCGAGTACCCCACTGGTAGGTCTGCTTCCGAAGCTTCAGGTAGACGAAGCTCTCGGTGCTCCGTACGCCCGGAATCGCTCGAATCCTCTTGTTGATGATGTCGAGCAAGTGGTCGTCGTTCTCACATACGAGTTCCACGATGAGATCGAACGAACCCGCCGTGATCACGACGTAGTCCACTTCCTTCATCGTGGCCAGCATGTCCGCGACGGGATCGATGTCCCCTTCGACGCGAACTCCGACCATGGCCTGGCGATGGAAGCCGACGGTCAGCGGATCGGTCACCGCGACGATCTGCATCACGCCTTGGTCGAGCAGGCGCTGGACGCGCTGGCGCACGGCCGCTTCCGAGAGGCCGACCGCCTTGCCGATCGCGGCATACGAGCGGCGTCCGTCTTCCTGGAGCTGCTCGATGATCGCCTTCGACACTGCGTCGGCCGGAGCGTTCGTGTTTCTGTCTCGACCGGCCACGGGGTCACTCTGCCTCATCAGATGAGCCTTTCGCAAGGGAATCCGTTGACTTGGGGTTGGAAGACAACTGATTCAGTTGTTCGTGCGCGTTGCGTATGCGGATACCGACAGCATCCCGGTTAGGCTGGGAGTGCGGCCCATATCGGGACCGGTCCCCTCGCCGCCCCGCCGCCGCCGACCCGTTTTCGAAGGAGACTTGGGACATGAGCGACCTGCGTACTCTGCGCAACTACATCGACGGCACGTTCACCGACGCCGCGGACGGCGGCACGCTCGACATCGTCGACCCCGCCACCGGCGAGGTCTACGCGACGTCCCCCCTGTCTCGGGAGCGGGACGTCGACGCGGCGATGCGCGCGGCGGCCACGGCTTTCGAGAGCTGGAGCGAGACCACGCCGGCCGAGCGCCAGCTCGCCCTGCTGAAGATCGCCGACGCGGTGGAAAAGCGCGCGGATGAGCTGATCGACGCCGAGTGTCTCAACACCGGCAAGCCCCGCGCGCTGACCGCGTCCGAGGAAATCCCGCCGATGGTGGACCAGATCCGCTTCTTCGCGGGCGCGGCGCGCATGCTCGAGGGCAAGTCGGCCGGCGAGTACATGGCGGGGCACACCTCCATGGTGCGGCGTGAGCCGGTCGGCGTGTGCGCCCAGGTGGCGCCGTGGAACTACCCGATGATGATGGCCGTGTGGAAGTTCGCCCCGGCGATCGCCGCGGGCAACACCGTGGTCCTCAAGCCCTCGGACACCACCCCCGCGTCCACCGTGCTGCTCGCCGAGATCATGGGCGAGATCCTGCCCGCCGGCGTGTTCAACGTGATCTGCGGCGACCGCGACACCGGCCGCCTGATGGTCGAGCACAAGACCCCCGCGATGGCCTCGATCACCGGCTCGGTACGGGCCGGCATGGCCGTCGCCGAGAGCGCGTCCAAGGACCTCAAGAGGGTCCACCTCGAACTCGGCGGCAAGGCGCCCGTCGTGGTCTTCGAGGACGCCGACATCGACGCCGCCGCCGAGGGCATCGCCGGCGCGGGCTTCTTCAACGCCGGCCAGGACTGCACCGCCGCGACGCGCGTGCTCGTGCACGCCGACGTGCACGACGCTTTCGTACGGGCCCTGGCCGCCGCGGCGAACGCCACCACGACCGGCCCGCAGGACGACGCGGACTACGGTCCGGTCAACAACGTGAACCAGCTCGCGCAGGTCGGCGGCTTCATCGACCGCCTCCCGGCGCACGCGAAGATCGAGGCCGGCGGTCACCAGGTCGGCAACCAGGGCTTCTTCTACGCCCCGACCGTCGTCTCCGGGCTGAAGCAGGACGACGAGATCATCCAGAACGAGGTCTTCGGCCCGGTCATCACCGTCCAGTCCTTCGCGGACGAGGCCGAGGCGCTCGCCAACGCCAACGGCGTCGAGTTCGCGCTCGCGTCCTCGGTGTGGACCAAGGACCACGGCCGCGCGATGCGGATGGCCAAGCGGCTCGACTTCGGGTGCGTGTGGATCAACACGCACATCCCGCTGATCGCCGAGATGCCGCACGGCGGCTTCAAGCACTCCGGCTACGGCAAGGACCTGTCGGGCTACGGCTTCGAGGACTACACGCGGATCAAGCACGTCATGACGAACTACGACGCCTGATCCACGACGCCTGATCCGACCCCGGCGCGCCGGGGTGAGTGGGCTCGGTCCGGCCGAGCGTGGCGACCCCGACAAGCACCCTGTCAACTCCTCGACCCGAGGGCTGACAGGGTGCTTGTTGCCGTCGGGGGCGCCCCACCGCCACGATGCGGTGGGCCTTCCTCGGCCCGTCGAACCCCCGAAGTCGCCAAGGAGTCGCCGATGACCCGCGCCCGCAATCGCGCCCAGTCCACGATGCGGATCGCCGGGCACGCGGTCGATCGCCGGATGTTCCTGCGCGGCGCCGGCGCCACCGCCGCCGTCGGCACGCTCGCCGCGTGCGGGGTGCCGTCCGCCTACGTGCAGGAGAGCAAGCGCGGCGGGACCGACAAGTCGGCGAAGGAGAAGATCGTCCGGTTCTCCAACTGGGCGCTCTACATCGACATCGACGAGGACGACGAGCAAAAGCACCCCACGCTCGAAGCGTTCACCGACAAGACCGGGATCAAGGTCCGCTACTCGGAGGAGATCAACGACAACGACGAGTTCTTCGGCAAGATCCACCCGGCCATCCAGGCGGGCAAGGAGCCGGGGCGCGACGCGATCGTCATCTCCGACTGGATGTGCACCCGCTTCGTCCGGCTCGGGTGGGTGCAGAAGCTGAACAAGGCCAACCTGCCGCAGGTGCAGGCGAACCTCGCCGAGTCGCTGCGCAGCCCCGGCTACGACCCGCACCGCGAATACACCGTGCCGTGGCAGAGCGGGATCACCGGCATCGCGTACAACAAGAAGTTGGTGGGGCGCGAACTCAAGTCGGTGAACGACCTGTGGCACCCCGACCTCAAGGGCCGGGTCACCGTCTTCGCGGGCTTCATGGAGGCCGCCGCGCTGCTCATGCTCGGCGAGGGCGCGGACATCCGCACCTTCAAGGACGCCGACGTGGACGTGGTCATGGAGCGCATGCAAAAGCTCGTCGACAAGAACCACATCCGCAGCTTCACCGGCGGCGACTACACGTCGGGCCTGGCCAACGGCGACATCATGGCCTGTCAGGCGTACTCCGGCGACGTCGGTCAGCTGCAACTCGACAACCCCGACATCGAGTTCGTGGTGCCCGAGGAGGGCGGCGAGCTGTGGTCGGAGAACCTCATGGTCCCGGACAAGGCCGCGCACAAGACCAACGCCGAGGCCCTGATGGACTTCTACTACGACCCCGAGGTCGCGGCCGAGCTCGCGAACTACGTGGAGTACGTGTGCCCGGTCCCCGCGGCGCAGCAGGTCATGGCCGAGTCCCAGGACGCGGGGATGCGCGAGTCGGCGACCAACCCGCTGATCTTCCCGGACGCCGAGATGACCGCGAAGCTGCACGGCATGCGCGAGACCACCGAGGACGAGGAACGGCGCTGGGAGAAGACGTGGGGCAAGATCATCGGTCTGTGAGGGTCGACGCGTGGGAGTCGGTCGTCGACGCGCGGTAGGCCCGCAGGCCGAGCAACGGAAACAGCAGCACGGACAGCATTCCGGCGCCCACCATCGCGGCCGCCGGCCCCGGGCGCAGTTCGCCGGCGGAGACCCCGATGCCGGTGATCACCACGATCAGCGGCAGACCCGCCGACGCGAACACCGCGAGCCCCGCGCGCACCGCCCGGGGCTCGTCGCGTTCGATCAGGTAGGTCGGCAGGCCCCGCACCACCAGGAACAGGACCAGGAACAGCGGCAGCAGCGCCGTGGTGCCGGCGTCGGCGAACAGCGCCTTGCCGTCGAAGCGCACGCCGCTGGTCACGAAGAACACCGGGACGAACAGGCCGAAGCCGACCGCGTCGAGCTTGCCCGCGACCGTCTCGCGCGAGTCGGCGGGCATGTCGCACAGCAGCAGCCGGACGACCATGCCGGCCGCGAACGCGCCGAGCAGCACGTCGAGGCCGAGTTCGTCCGCGGCCCACACCAGCAGCGCGAGCACCAGGACCGACAACCGGATCGCGAGCTGACCACTGGAGTGCAGCGTCGCCCGGACCACCCGGTCGAGCCGCTCGGGCAACGGCCTGCGCGCGAACACCAGGACCAGGGCCGTCACCACGGCGAAACACACCAGGGCGATCGCCGAGGCCCCGGGATTGCGGTCGCCGAGCAACAACGAGATCGCCACGATCGGGCCGAACTCGCCGAGCGTGCCGATCGCGGTCACCTGCGCGCCGAAGCGGGTCGACAGAGCGCCCGCGTCGCGCAGGATCGGCAACAGCGTGCCGAGCGCGGTCGTGGTGAGCGCGAGCCCGACCACCAGGCGGGACATGGTCGAGCCGGACCACACGAGCAGCAGGCCCACGCCCAGGCCGACCACGAGCGAGACGCACCAGCCGACCGCGGCCCGGCGCAACGGTCGACCGCTGAGCCCGGCCATGTCGATCTCGAAGCCGGCCAGGAACATCAGCATGCCGAGCCCGAAGTCGGAGACGAACGTCAGCACGCTCGTCTCGTGCACCCAGTCGAGCAGCGACGGCCCGGCCGTCACGCCGAGCAGCACTTCGAGCACGACGGTCGGTACCGGGACCAGACGCCGCATCCGGTCGGCGAGGAGCGGGGCGAGGAAAGCCAGGGCCAGGACGATCAGGAAGGGCGCGCTGTCGTGGGGCACTCGCGGAGCATAGGTGGCATACGTCCGGTATCGGGGCAGACGCGCCGGCGCCCTGCGGACGGTCGTGATCAAGGGGGCCGACCGGACGCACTAGGGTCGATATCCATGACAAGCAGCTCCCCCGAGGCCGGCTCGAAGCCCGCCGTCGAACTGCCCGAAAACACCGATAACGAGCCCGTGACCTGGGACGTAGTGGTGATCGGAGCCGGCCCCGCCGGCGCGTCCGCGGCGCTGGCCGCCGCGCGTGCGGGGCGGCGTGTACTGGTCGTGGACCGGGCCGAACTGCCGCGTTACAAGACGTGTGGCGGCGGCATCATCGGGCCGGCCAAGGGCGCGCTGCCGCCCGGGTTCGAACCGCCCGTGGAGGACCTGGTCCGCGAGGTCGAGTTCACCCTGCGCGGCCGTCGCCGGCGGGTGCGCTCGTCGCGGACGACGCTGATCGGGCTCGTCGACCGGGCCCGCTTCGACGAGGCG
The DNA here is from genome assembly GCF_009865215.1 of Streptomyces sp. SID3343. Taxonomy (GTDB): domain Bacteria; phylum Actinomycetota; class Actinomycetes; order Streptomycetales; family Streptomycetaceae; genus Embleya. The sequence goes on from NZ_WWJX01001374.1 coordinate 10,945, forward strand.
TTGACCCGTGCGGCCGTCGACGCGGGCGCGGCCTTGTGCGAGGGCGTCGCGGTGTCGCGCATCGCCGAGCAGGACGGCGGCGTGACGCTGACGCTCGGCGACGGCGAGGTCGTACGCGCGCTCGCGGTGGTCGGGGCCGACGGCAGCGCGGGCCGCACGTCGGCCTACGTCGGGGTGACCTTCGACCAGGTCGACCTCGGGCTGGAGGCCGAGATACCGGTTCCGCCCGAGGTCGCGGCGCATTGGCGTGGTCGGGTGCTGATCGACTGGGGTCCGCTGCCCGGCTCGTACGGCTGGGTGTTTCCCAAGGGCGACACCCTCACGGTGGGCGTGATCTGCGCGCGCGGCCAGGGCGAGGCCACCCGCGCGTACCTGCGCGACCTGATCGGTCGGCTCGGCCTGGCTGGCTTCCGGCCGTCGATCGAGTCGGGCCACCTGACCCGCTGTCGCAAGGAGAGCGCGCCGCTCTCGCGCGGCCGGGTACTGGTCGCGGGCGACGCAGCGGGGCTCCTGGAGCCGTGGACGCGCGAGGGCATCTCGTACGCGCTGCGCTCGGGCCGGCTCGCGGGGGAGCATGCCGCACGGGTGGCGGGCGTGGCCGGCGACGGCGAGGTCGACAAGATCGGCGCCGACTATCACACCGACATCGACGCGACCCTGGGCCGGGAGATGCGCGCGGGTCGCATCCTGCTCGGTGTCTTCGAGCGGCACCCGGCGATGCTGCACAGCGCGGTGGCCAACCTGCCGCAGGGCTGGCGGGTGTTCCGCAAGGTCGTACAGGGGCGGACCACGTTCGCCGACCTGCTGGAGCGTCCGGCGGCGCGGCGGGTGATGGAGCTGACCGGCAAGTAGTCGCCGCTTGTCGCGGCCGAGCGACCCCGAGCCCCGCCGTGCGCTGCGCGGGTTCGGGGTCGTTCGTTGTTCGCCGGGGTTTGCGGGCATGAGCGGTGTGCTGCGGGCTCGCGGGCGGCCGTCGGTTGCCGCAGGTCACTCCTCGGCGGCCTCGGCGGCCTCGGCGGAGCGGATCCGGCGCAGGCGGGCGCCTTGGAACAGCGCGTTGCCCACGAGCATCAGGCCGACGGCGCCGCCGGCGAGCGGCAGGGCGTCGTCGTCGGGGCCGGTCTTGGGCAGGGTGGTGGGGGCGGTCGGGGGCGTGGGGGTGGTCGACGCCGTGGGGGCGGCCGAGGTGGACCGGGCGGTGGGTTCGCCGGTCGTGCCGCTGCCGCTGGTGGTGCCGCCTCCCGTCGTGACGCTTCCTGTGGTGCCGTTTCCGGTCGTGCCGGTTCCTGCTGTGCCGTTTCCTGCCGTGCCGTTTCCGGTCGTGCTGTTTCCCGTCGTGCCGCCGGGGATCGGGGTGTTGACGGTGTAGCCGATGAACGACGGGTCGTTGTTGTTGTCCCGCCCGATCAGCGTCAGTGGACCGGCGCGGCCCAGGATCACGGACGTGTCCGTCGCGCCCTCGGGCACCACCAGGACGCCGAACGTGGAGATGTCGGCCTCGGCCGCGAGCGGAAGTCGTACCTGTGCCCGATCGGCGCGCGGGGATCCTGCGGCCTGGCGCACGGCCGGCAGGTATTCCACCGTCGCGGTCCACGACCGACTCTCGTGCGGCCTTATCGGGCCGAGCGCGCACTTGAACGTGGTGGCCCACGGGGGTCCCGGCTCGGTCTGCCTCAGCGGCGCGGCGCCGCCACAACCGCCGACCGACAGGATCTTGAGCTCCCGGGTGCTGAACACGTACACGTCGCGGGCCGGTTGGGCCTCGTCGGTGTCGTTCGCGATGGTGAACCGGATCGTGGCCCGGCCGTCGGCGGAGAAGGTTATCTGCCGGTCCACGGCGACGGTGAACAGCCGGCTGGTCGGTGGTCGCGTGGTGGGCGGGGCGGTGGTGGGTGGGGCCGTCGTGGGCGGCCGGGTCGTCGGCGGCGGGGTGGACGGCGGCTGCGTGGTCGGCGGCTGGCTCGTCGGTGGCCGGCTGGTGGGTGGCTGCGTGGTGGGCGGTTGCGTCGTCGGTGGCCGCGTGGTGGGACGCTGCGTCGTCGGCGGCGGGGTGGTCGACGGTTTGCCGGTCGGCGGCTTGGTGGTCACCGGTGGGGTGGTGACCTCACCCGTGGGGCTGTGGGTGTGGCTGTGTGTGGGGTGTCCGCCACCGGGGCGCCCGGACGTCGCGTGGCCTTCGGTATCGGCGACCGCGAGGCCGGCGTTCAAAACCATTCCTATTCCGACCGGAACGGAAATGATCAATGCCGCTCGCTTGGCGCGTTCTGATCGGAACCTTTTCGGATCGAACTTCGGATTGAACATGCGGTATCCCCCTCCCGCTATGTGTGACGATTCGTTCTACCATGCCCGTCGCAAGCTTTCGCAGGGCCTTTCCGGGGTAATCCCACGAAAGGGAATGGTCTGATCTTGAAAAGTGGCCGGACATGGGGGAAAGCCGATGCCGGGCGGGCCTGGAGACGGTTGGGCGGGCTTCGTGGTCGGAGCCCGCTACGAACTGGAAAGTGTGCTGGGCAGCGGCGGCATGGGCACCGTCTGGCGGGCCCGAGACCAACTGCTCGACCGGCCGGTGGCCGCGAAGGTCGTCACCACCGGGTGGGGCCGCAGCGCGTCGCAACGCACCTTCCGGGAGCGCAGCCTGCGCGAGGCACAGGCGACCGCGCGGATCAACCATCCCAACGTCGTGCGGGTGTACGACTACGTCGAGGACGACGACCGGTTGTGGATCGTCATGGAACTCCTCGACGCCCGCTCCCTGGACACGATCCTCGAAGAGGACGGACCGCTCTCGCCGCACGCCGCCGCCGCGATGGCGGTACAGATCGTCCGGGCGCTGGGGGTCGTACACGCGCGCGGCGTGATCCACCGCGACGTCAAGCCGGGCAACGTGCTGATCGAGCGCGACGGGCACGCCGTGCTGACCGACTTCGGGATTGCCGCGCTCGAAGGCGTCAGCGGCCTCACCGGCACCGGCGCGATCCTGGGCTCACCGGAGTTCATGGCTCCCGAACGGATCGAGAGCGAGCACCCGGGCCCCGCGTCGGACCTGTGGTCGCTCGGGGTCACCCTGTGCGCCGCGGTCACCGGGGCGTCGCCGTTCCGACGCTCGACGCCGGTCGCCACGATGCACGCGATCGTGATCGCCGAGCCCGAGGTGCCGGAGGAAATCGGACCGCTGAGCCCGCTGGTGCACGCGCTGTTTCGGCGCGACCCGGGCGCGCGCCCCGACGCGACCGAGGTCGAGGCCCGGCTGACCGAACTGCTCGCGGTCGAGGGGCGGCGGCACGTGGGCGAGCCGACGAGGCCGATCCCGCCCAGCGCGCCTGCCGGGCGCCCTG
>NZ_WWJX01001375.1 GCF_009865215.1 Streptomyces sp. SID3343
CGGCCGGGCGCCCACCGACCGCGCCGCCGCCCACGCCCGCGCCGCGACGTCGTACGTGCGCGGCTCACCGATCCGCCGCGCCAACAGCGCAACACCCCGCCGATCCCGCCACCACGTGGCGAACGGCGCGGCAAACGCCCACGCGGTCATCGTCACCTGGCGCCACAGCCCACGGAAGAGGCCACGAGAGCCGCTGCGCCGGGCGAGCACGCGCAGGACCACCACGACGATCACGACGAGTTCGAGCAGCGCGATCCACGCCACGCCCCGGGTGCCGCTCCAGAAGTCCCCGCTCAAGGGATTCGCTGCGGTTGTGATGGTGATCGTGCCTCCCGCGCAGAACAGGCGATACCCGGGTCGTCGGAGATCGAGGTGCATTCAAGCAGTCACACAAGCGGCGGGAAAAGAGGGTGTGCATAAAATCTCGATACACCCGGCCGAGCGCCGTGTTCGTGGCCCGAACACGGCATGCCGAGAAAAGCGACGACCCCGGTCCGGCCGTACGCCTACCACCGCGGGCATGCCGAATCGTCCGGTCGACCCGCCCCCGTGAGCCGGTGACCTGCAAGAATAAACACTCGGCGAGGGTCAGCACCCACCTGCGCCGCAACGACCCCCGGGTCCGCCCCGGCCTTTCGTTTCCGCTCTCTGGAAAATCCCGCAACGAACTCGAAACGGGATTCCGGCAATCCTGCACGCGAATCGACAAACCTGTGAATCGGCGTGACATTCCCCTTGCCCGGGAAATATGTGCGCCCGTGTGGTGGCGATTCCACAAAGTAGAGGGCGCGTCGGCCCGACGGTGCGAATCTGAGCATCATCTGAGGTTTCCGGCCCAGACCCCGGACAAAAGCCGTGGCCTGCGGAAAAGCCCCGCCAGCGGGCAAGAGCGACATCGACCGCCGCTCGGGGCCACACCCGCGACCGCCGCCGGACTGCCTTCGTTCCCCACCGCAAGCCGCCCAGCGGACGCTGCCCCAGCCCTACAGCACCCCGCGCTCGATCCGCGCCCGCAGGTCCGCGTCCGGCATCGCCGTCGCCGACCCCAGCAACAAGCCGACCGCCACCAGCACCACCGGGAACTCCGCGACGTAGTCCATCGACGCCTGCACCATGAACGCCGTGAACGTCACCGCGCCCACCGCGACCACCGGCGCCGGCTGCGGCGAGCGCCACAACCGCAGATACACCCACCCCACCACCGCGACCAGACACAGCGCCCCGGGAACACCCTGCTCGGCGCCCTGCCGCAGCCACATCGAATGCGCGGACCGCACGTCCGCGTCCGAGCGCGCGGTCGCGCTGTGCGTCGTGAACGTTCCCGGACCCGTGCCGCGCACGGGGAAACGCTCCGTCAGATGCACCGCGTCCGACCACAGTCGGACTCGACGCTCGGTCAGACCCGCCTGCGCGGACCCGCCCAGGCCACCTTCGGCGCGGGGCCCCAACGTCCCGAGTACCACCGTCCCGAGCACCACGCCCGCGAGACACACCGCCGACACCACCACCACGCTGCCCCTGCGGTACACCCCGGCCGACATGAGCGCCGTCGACAACACCACCAACGCGCCCACCGCCGCCGCGACCGACCGCGTCGCGAACGCCGCGAGCACCAACAGGCCCGCCAACACCAACACTTCACCCCGACGCCGATCGGACGCCACGAGCAGCGCGGCCAGACACGCCCCGCCCACCGCCAACGCCACCAAGGCACCGTTCGCGTTCCCGTAGTCCAACGGCGGACCCGCGGCCGATCCGTTCAACGCCCCCGGCCACGACACGAGTGCCGCCACCACCCCGCCGGTGACCACCGCGGGCACCGCGACGCCCGACTTCGCGCCGACCACCCGTCCCACGACGTACGCACCCGCCACCGTCAACAGCGCGAGCAGATACACCTCCGGTTCCCCCGGTCGGTTCGCCCCCGCGACCAACCCCCACATCGCCGCGGCCGCCACCAGCGCCGTACCCAACAGGTCAAGTCGGGACAGGTGTCGCGCGGAACCGCGAACCCGGTGCTCCCCTTCTCGGTCACCACTCACCCGAAAATCCGATCCCGAGCCGTATCGTCCGCCGCCGAGGCCGCGGGCGCTGCCAAGATTGTTCGCATGCCGCTCTACATCTGCGGGGCCGGCGGCGTCGGCCGCGAAGCCCTCGACGCCGCGCTCGCCGCCGCCCTCGACGTCACCGCGTTCCTCGACGACGCCCGCGCGGGCGAGAAGGTGCGCGGCCTGCCCGTGTTGCGCCCCGCCGACGTGCACGCGGGCGACTACCTCGTCGGCATCGCCGCCCCCACCGCCCGCGCCCGCCTGTCACGCATCCTCGACGACCTCGGCCTGCGGGCCGTCACCCTCGTCCACCCGCGCGCGGTGATCTCGCCCGAGACCACGCTCGCCGAAGGCAGCCTGATCCAGGCCAACGCGCACGTGTCCAGCAGCGTCACCGTCGGCCCACACGTCCAGGTCCACTACAACGCCACCATCGGACACGACACCCGCCTGGACGCCCGGGTGAGCGTGTACCCGGGCGCCAACGTCTCCGGCAACGTCCACCTGTGCGCGGACGCCACCGTCGGCAGCGGCGCGATCGTCCTCCAGGGACTGACCGTCGGCCCGGGCGCGTTCGTGGGCGCGGGGGCCGTGGTCACGCGCGACGTACCCGCGGACACCACAGTGGTGGGATCGCCCGCCCGCCCACTGCGCCGCGACTGAACCCGCCCCGAACCCGAACCGCCCAGCCACGCAGCACGGAGCCCTTCACGACGGAGCCACGCACGACGGAGCCCCGCACCGCCGACCCCCGCACGACCGTGCCACGCACCGCCGAGCCGCGCACGACCAGGCACCGTACGACCGTGCCTCGTACCGCCGAGCCGCGCACGACCAGGCCATGCAACGCCCGGCCCCGCACCACCGAGCCCCGCACGACCGTGCCCCGCATCGCCCGGCCGGGCGCAGCCACGCCGCGCACCGCCGACCCCCGCACGACCAAGTCGCGTACCGCCAACCCCCGTACCACCAACCCGCACCCCGCCAAGGCGTGCTGCACCGCTCAGCCGCCCGCCGCGACGCGCGAGCGGAACCATGCCACGGTCTGCGCGAGCCCGTCGCGCAACTCGACCGGCTCCGCCGTCGGGAACAGCGCCCGCAGCCGCGACCCGTCAGCCTGCGAGTCGCGCACGTCGCCTGCGCGCGGCTGCACGTGCTCGACCTCCACCGGGTGCCCGAGCACGTCCGCGAGCAACTCGATCAGCGCGTTGAGCGACGTACGCGAACCGAACGCCAGGTTGATCGGGATGTCCGAGACCACCCGCCGCAGGACCGCGTCGGTGAGCACCGCGCACACGCTGCCGATGTTGGTGAAGTCGCGGGTCTGCTCGCCGTCGCCCTGAACCGACAACGGGCGCCCGGCCAACGCGGCGTCCACGAACCGCGGGATCACCGCGGCATACGCGTGATCGGCCGGCTGTCCCGGCCCGAACACGTTGAAGAACCGAAACGGCAACACCGGCAGCCCGTAGCAGTTGCCGTACGCGATCAGATAGGACTCGGTCGCCAACTTGGCAACCGCATAAGGGCTCAGCGGCGCCGTACGCATGTCCTCACGCTTGGGCAGCTCGCGGTTGGCGCCGTACACCGACGACGAGGACGCCGCCACGACGTGGATGCCGCCGGCCCGGCGCGCCGCCTCCAGTACCTCCAGGGTCCCCGTCGCGTTCGCGTGGTGGCTGGCCAGCGGCGCCTCCACCGAGCGCGGCACCGACGGCAGCGCGGCCAGGTGTACGACCGCCTCCGCGCCCGCGAACGCCTCGTCGAGCAACTCGGGTTCCAGGATGGACCCCTGATGGAACGTCACCTTGAGGCCGTCGAGACTCGCGAGCGAGCCCGTGGACAGGTCGTCCACCACGTGCACGTCGCGCACCACGTCGTGGTCCCGAAGTGCCGCGGCCAGATTCGACCCGATGAAACCGGCGCCGCCGGTGATCACAATCTTCACAAGTCCCCCCGCAACGTCGCGTGTTCGAGACCGGACGGTCGATCCGAGCTCCCCCAAGCCCCGACCGAGGCCAACCCACGCCCGGCTCCCGCACTGTACCCACGGGCCGCCTAACGAGAGGGCAAAACCCGGACAACAGACCGGCACATGCGCCACACTTTCCCCTATCTCGGGCCCGGGATATCGCTCAGGGCACCGGAGTTGGGGTGGGGGACACTCATGATCATGCCCAGGTTGCGGCTGCGCAGAGCAACGATACCGACGCTGCTGGGGTTGCTGCTCGCACTGACGATCGCGGCACCGAACGCGCCGAGAGCCTCGGCCGGTCCGTGTGACGCGCCCGTCGCGAACGCGATCACGTGCGAGAACAGCAAAGCCGGGAATCCGCGCAGCGAATGGGACGTGAGCGGCGCCGGCAGCAGCTCGATCCAGGGCTTCTCCACCGACATCAGCGTCAACGCGGGCTCGCCGATCACGTTCAGGATCGACACCACCGCGAGCGCGTACCGGATCGACATCTACCGACTCGGTTGGTACAACAACAGCGGCGCGCGCAAGGTGTACACGATCCCGGCCTCGGCCACGACCGCTCGGCAGCAATCGAACTGCGACACCGACAACCTCACCACCGGGCTGATCGACTGCTCGAACTGGACGAACTCCGCGACGTGGTCGGTGCCTTCGGACGCGGTGTCGGGCTACTACATCGCCAAACCCACCCGCACCGACGGGACGTCGGGAGCGAGCCAGATCCCGTTCGTGGTCCGCAACGACGCGTCGCACTCGGCCTTGTTCGTGCAGGCGTCCGACACCACGTGGCAGGCGTACAACGAGTACGGCGGTAACAGTCTCTACGAGGGTCAACCGGTCGGTCGGGCGTACAAGGTCAGCTACAACCGGCCTTTCACCACGCGCGGCGACAACCCCGAGGACTCGCTGTTCAACGCCGAGTTCGCAATGCTGCGCTTCCTGGAACGCAACGGCTACGACGTCAGCTACACCACCGGCGTGGACAGCGACCGTCGAGGCCAACTCATCAAGAATCACAAGGCTTTCGTCTCCGTCGGCCACGACGAGTACTGGTCCGCGGGCCAACGCGCCAACGTCGAGGCCGCCCGCGACGCCGGCGTCAACCTCGCGTTCTTCTCCGGCAACGAGGTCTTCTGGAAGACCCGCTGGGAGAACGGCGGGATCAACGGCAACGGCCCCGACCACCGCAATCTCGTCGCCTACAAGGACACCCACGCCAACTCCTCGATCGACCCGCTCGGCCCCTCGACATGGACCGGCACCTGGCGCGACCCGCGCTTCTCGCCGCCCGGTGACGGCGGCCGACCCGAAAACGCGCTCACCGGAACGATCTTCACGGTCAACTGCTGCGTCACCGACATGACCGCCAACGGCGCGGACGGCCGGCTGCGACTGTGGCGCAACACCCGCCTGGCCACGCTGGGCCTCACCGCCCAGACGACTCTCGGAAGCGGAACCCTCGGCTACGAATGGGACTCCGACCTCGACAACGGGGCCCGGCCCGCCGGGCTCATCCGGATGTCCACCACGGTCAAATCCGGGATGTCGGTGATCCAGGACTACGGATCGACCTACGCCACCGGCACCGCCAACCACAGCCTGACCCTGTACCGAGCGCCCAGCGGCGCACTCGTCTTCGGCGCCGGCACCGTGCAGTGGGCCTGGGGCCTGGACGTATACCGAGTCGGCGCCAACGGCACCGTCGACACCGCGATGCAGCAGGCGACGATCAACCTGTTCGCCGACATGGGGGTGCAGCCCGCGACGCTGATGAGCGGCATGGTCGCGCCGGTCCAGAGCACCGACACCACCGCGCCCGCGTCGACGATCACCGCGCCCACCAACGGCGGCAGCCTGCCCGCGAACGCCAACGTCACGGTGACCGGCACCGCGACCGACACCGGCGGCAAGGTCGGCGGTGTCGAGGTCTCCGTCGACAACGGCGCGACCTGGCACCCCGCCACCACCGGCCGGGAAAGCTGGACCTACGTCTTCACCACCGGCGCCGGCGGCTCGACCACCATCAAGACCCGCGCCACCGACGACAGCGCCCGTACCGAGACCCCGTCCGCCGGGGTCACCGTGACCATCGGCGGCCCGCCGCAGCCGGTCGTGTGCCCGTGCACGCTGTGGACCCCGACCGACCAGCCGTCCGCAGGGCCCGACCCCGACACCGTCTCCACCGAACTGGGCGTCAAGTTCCAGGCCGACCGTGCCGGGTTCGTCACCGGCATCCGGTTCTGGAAGGACGCGAGCAACACCGGTACGCACACCGGGACTTTGTGGTCCTCGTCCGGCGGACAGGCACTCGCCACCGCCACCTTCGGCAACGAAACCGCGTCCGGATGGCAGGAGGTGACGTTCGGTCAGCCCGTGCCGGTCACCGCCGGCACCACCTACGTCGCGTCCTACCAGGCGCCGAACGGTCGATACCCCGCCGACCAGGGCGGCCTGACGACCGCTCACATCCGCGGCCCGCTCACCGCGCTCGCCAGTGGCCCCGCCGGCGGCAACGGCGTCTACCGCTACGGCACCGGCTTCCCCGACCAGTCCTGGAACGACTCCAACTTCTGGGTCGACGCCGTCTTCACCACCACCGGCGGCACCCCGACCGGGACCCCGCCCGTGGTCACCTCGATGCAGCCCGGATTCGACGCCACGAACGTCGCGGTCGGCGCCAACCTCACCGCGACCTTCAACGAGCCCGTCCAACCCGCGACCATCGCGTGGTCGGTCACCGCACCCGGCACCGGCCCGGTCGCCGGCACCGCGACCTACAACGCGACCACCAAGGTCGCCACCTTCGACCCGACCACCGACCTGGCCGCAGGCACGCTCCACACGGTCACCGTCACCGGCGCCAAGGACACCGAAGGCACCCCGATGGCGCCCAAGACGTGGTCCTTCACCACCGCGGGCGGCACACCACCGCCCGCGTGCAGCCCGAACTGCACCATCTGGCCCGCGACCGCAACCCCGGCGGTGCCCGCCGACACCGACAACGGCGGCGTCGAACTCGGCGTCAAGTTCACCAGCACGGTCCCGGGCAGCATCAGCGCCATCCGCTTCTACAAGGGACCGGGCAACACCGGCGCGCACACCGGCACCATCTGGAACTCCGTCGGCGCACCGATCGCCACCGCCAACTTCGGCGCCGAAACCGCGTCCGGCTGGCAGACCGCGACCCTCGTCAACCCACTGCCGATCACCGCCGGCACCACCTACACGGCCTCGTACTACGCCCCCGCCGGGCACTACTCGTACACCGAAGGCGGCCTGACCGCCCAAGCCGGCACCGGCCCGATCAAGGCCCTGGCCTCGGGACCCGCCGGCGGCAACGGCGTGTACACGTACGGCGCGAGCGGCTATCCCACCAGCACGTGGAACGACAGCAACTACTGGGTGGACGTGGTCTTCGCCGCGAACTGACCACACCACGCGCCGGATCGCACCACGGCCCAGCCGCATCACGACCCCACAACGCCCCGACGCACACGCCCCGACCCCACAACGCCCCGACGCACGACGCCACAAGCCCACCGCACCACGGGCCGCCGCACCCCCGACCGCCGCACCCCCGACCGACGGACCAACCGAGCCCCCACACCACGGCACACGCACGAAGCGCGTCCCGCCCTTGAGGAGCAACGAGTCGATGAAGGCTGCCCACACGCCGAGACGAACGGCCCCCGGACCACACCGAGGGGCCTGGGTGAGCATCGCGTTCGCCGCGATCGGCGCACTCCTGATCACGCTGTTCGCACCGATCACGCCCGCCCGGGCCGTGCCGTGCAACCCGTGCTCGCTGTTCGGCGGCGCCACCCCGAGCGGTGCCGTCACCGACACCGACGCGGTCCCCGTCGAGGTGGGTGTGCGCTTCAAGCCCGACACCAACGGCACCATCACCCAGATCAAGTTCTGGAAGGACGCCGCCAACACCGGCACCCACACCGGGACCATCTGGGACACCACCACCGGCAGTTCGACCTCGATCAATTTCCAGAGCGAGAGCGCCTCCGGCTGGCAGACCGCGAACTTCGCGACCCCGATCGCGGTCACCGCGGGCACCACCTACATCGCGTCCTACATCGCGCCCGGCGGCCGATACACCGTCACCGAGAACTTCTTCGCCAACGACTACACCGTCGAGCAACTCGTCGCGCCGGCCACCAACGGCACCCAGGGCAACGGCGTCTACTCGTACAACCCCGGCGGCGGCATGCCCACCGACTCCTACCAGGCCGGCAACTACTGGGTCGACGTGTCCTTCGTCCCCGGCGCCGACACCGTGCCGCCCAGCGTGGTGACGACCGTCCCGGCCAACCAGGCCACCGGCGTCGCGACCGCGGCCGTACTGTCCGCCACCTTCAACGAACCCGTCCAACCGGCCACCGTGCAATGGAGCGTCACCAAGACCGGCGGCCCCGCCGTCACCGGCACCACCGCCTACAGCGGCAACACCGCGACCTTCCAACCCACCACCCCGCTCGCCGTCTCCACCGGCTACACCGTCACCGTCACCGGCGCCAAGGACGGCGCCGGCAACACGATGACCACCAAATCGTGGTCCTTCACCACCGGCACGGGCACCACGACATCGGTCGAGACCAGCATCTGGACCGGCCCGGTCAGCCCGGACACCCCCGGCCAGACCGACACCAACAGCGTCGAGGTCGGCGTCAAGTTCCGCACCACCACCGACGGCCGGATCGAGTCGATCAAGTTCTGGAAGCTCGCGGGCAGCACCGGCCCCTACGCGGTGAGCCTGTGGGACAAGAACACCCAGACCCGCCTCGCCACCGTCGCCAACGTGACCCGCACCGGCAGCGGTTGGCAGACCGTCGACCTGGCCACCCCGATCACCGTGCACGCCGGCGTCACCTACGTCGCCTCCTACTTCGCACCCAACGGCGACTACGCGTCCAACTCCGGCTCGTTCTCCAGCGCCGTCGGCAACACCCTGATCACCGCCCTCGCCGACGGCGTCGACGGCGGCAACGGCGTGTACAAGTACAACGCCGGCAGCGCCTACCCCACCGACAGTTGGAACGGCAGCAACTACTGGGTCGACGTCGTCTTCAGCACCAACGCCGAGGACACCGTCGCCCCCGCCGTCACCAACCAGACGCCGATGCCGGGCGCCAACGGCGTACTGTCCGGCATCCAACCCTCGGCGACCTTCAGCGAACCGCTCAAGCCCACCGGCATCGGCTTCACACTCAAGCGCAACGGCGTCGTGGTCCCGGGCGAACTCGAACTCGACAACCCGACGAGCCCCACCCAACTCACCCTCAAACCCGACGCCGAACTCGCCTACGGCACGCCCTACACGCTCAGCCTGACCGGGATAAAGGACACCTCCGGCAACCCGATGGCCGACGCCACCTGGACCTTCACCACCGGCCAGGCCCCGCCGACCCCACCCTGCGACGCGCCCAACACCGGCCCGATCCTGGTGATCAAGGCCGACTCCAATCCGTACAGCTGCTACTACACCGAGATCCTGCGCGCCGAGGGCCTCAACTCCTTCGCGGTCAAGGACGCGAGCGCGGTCAATCCCACCGTCCTCGGCGGCTACACCACCGTCGTCCTGGGCGACTTCGCCCCCTCCGCGCAACTGGTCACCGACCTCACCACGTGGGTCAACGGCGGCGGCAACCTGATCGCGATGCACCCGCGCGCGGCCCTCGCCGGCCTGCTCGGCCTGGGCACGTCCGGCGGCTTCCAGGCCAACCAATACCTCAAGGTCGACTCCGGCACCGCGCCCGGCGCGGGCATCTACAGCCAGACGAGCATGCAGTACCACGGCCCCGCCGACGTATGGACCATCCCCGGCGGCACCGGCACGGTCCGCGTCGCCGACCTGTACACGCGCACCGGCACCACCACCCTCGGCCCGGCCGTCACCACCCGCACCGTGGGCAGCGGCACCGCGTCCGCGTTCACCTACGACCTCGCCCGCTCGATCGTGCAGACCCGCCAGGGCAACCCCGCCCAGGCCGGCGTCGAGAGCGACAACTTCTCCGACAGCGGCGGCCCGCTCATGCGCGCCGACGACATGTTCTATCCCGACTGGGTCGACCTCAGCCGCGTCCAGGTCCCCCAGGCCGACGAACAGCAGCGCCTGTTCGCCAACCTGATCGAGATCGGCAACCGCGCCAAGGCCCCGATCCCGCGCACGTGGTACCTCCCCGGCAACGCCTCGACACCCGCGCCCGACCTGAACAAGGTCGTCCTGGTCTCCACCGGCGACAACCACGGCCAAAGCCTCAGCGACATGCAGGGCCGCGTCACCCGCTACAACAACAACAGCTCCGACCCGGCCTGCTCCAGTCCCATCGCCGCACTGCGCGACGCCGCGGTCAGGAACTGGAAGTGCATGCGCGGCACGATCTACGTATGGGGCCCCGGCCCCCAAGGCACCCAGGCGCCATCGGTCGCCAACGTCCAGAACTGGACCGCGCAGGGCTTCGAGATCGCCCGCCACGTCGACGAGAACGGCAACTGCCCGCAACTGCGCGCCGGCGCGTCGCAGACGGACATCAACGCCGCGCTCGGCTCGGTGTACGAGAACAGCCTCGACGACTTCGACCGCTACGCCCCGCTCAAGGCGACCACCAACCGGACCCACTGCCTGACCTGGCCGGACTGGAGCTCCAACGCCTCGATCGCCCGAGCAAAGGGAATCCGGCTCGACACGAACTACTACTACATGCCGGACTACTGGAAGAACACGTGGGGCGGCCCGCTCATGAAGGCGGCGCCCGGATTCTTCACCGGTTCCGGATTCCCGATGCGATTCGCGGATTCCTCCGGACAGATGATCGATATCTACCAGGGCACGACGCAGATCAACGACGAGTTCCAACAGGTCTATCCCGACACGTTCGACCAACTCGTCACGCGAGCGAACGTCGACGGCTTCTACGGCGCGTTCGTGATGAACAACCACACGGACTCCAGCAACGCCAACGGCGGCATCGGCAACGTCGGCCAGCTCGACATCGAACAGGCCCTCATCGACTCGGCCAAGGCCAAGAACGTCCCCGTCGTCTCGGCCAAGCAACTGCTCGACTGGACCGACGCCCGCAACGCGTCGACCATCACCGGCCTCAACCGGGTCGGCAACAGCGTCACGTTCACGGTCAACCAGAACGCGAACGCGGCCAACCTGATGACAATGCTCCCGACCACGGGCTCCGGCGGCACCACGCTCACCGCGCTCTCCCGCGGCGGCAGTACGGTCACCTTCGCGAAGCAGACGATCAAGGGCATCGAGTACGCCGTCTTCGACGGGACCTCCGGCGCGTACACGGCGACCTACGCCGCACCGCTCGCCCCCGCGATCACCGAGGCCAAGGCCGCCCCGGCCCCCGACGGCTCGGGCACGCTGACCTGGAAGACCGACGTCCCGTCGACGACCGAGATGGAACTGGGCACCAAGGCCGACCAGCTCCCGATCACCCAGAAGAGCGTCGAGACCGCCGGCGACCACAAGGTGAGCCTGGGCGCGCTCAAGCCCGACACCACCTACTACTACCGACTCACCTCGGTGAACGCGAAGGGCGAGCGCGCCACGTGGCCCGCCCCGAACGCCAAGCCCGCCGAATTCCGCACCCCCAAGGCCGACCGCAAGCCTCCGGTGGTCAGCGGCGTCTCGGTCAAGACCTGGCCGGACGGCAGCGCCGACATCACCTGGAAGACCGACAAGCCCGCGACGACGTCGGTACTCGTGGGCGACAACCCGACATCGGTGCGCCCGGCGTACACGGATGCCAAGCAACTCACCACCGACCACCACGCCAAGCTCGGTCACCTCGGCGCCGGCAAGACCTATGCCTTCCGGCTCGTGGGCGTGGACGCGGCCGGCAACGAGGGCACGTGGCAGGGCGACCCCGGCCGCAAGAGCAACCCGGCCCGCCTGGCGATGCCCAAGCCGGGCGTCGCGGAGGTGGGAGCCTTCGGCTTCACCAACGGCAACGTATCGGGCGGCGCGATCCGCAAGACCCAGCCGGACGCGTTGACGTTGGACCCGGCCGCCGCGGCCGGGCGCAGCGGTAGGTACGAGTCCAAGCCCTTGGATGCGGGGCAGATGGTGACGTGGCTCAAGGCCGACTGGCAGGCGGAGGTTCCCAGAGGGACGGCGCTGCGTGTGTGGGTACGCACGGGCACGACCGCCACACCGGACGCGAGCTGGACTCAGTGGAGGGAACTCGCCAAGCCGGGAGACACGGTGGGAGGCGCGTCGCGCTTCATCCAATACCGGGTCGAACTCACCGGTGACGGCACCGCGCTGCCGACGCTGAAGGGGATCGGCTTCACCCACGACGGCCAGGTCGCGACCACGGCGCCGGTGACCGAAGCAGGACCGGGGGCCGACACCAACCCGAAGAAGCTCAGGTGACCACCTGAGCGAGGGCTTCCGGAGGGCCCCCGGAGGGGCTCACGGAGGGGCCGCCGGCTGTGCCCGGAGCGCGATTTTGCGCTCCGGGCACAGCCGTGTACTGTTGCGAAGTCCGCCGGGCAGGCGCGCAAATCCAAGATCACCGATTAGGTGATTCGGAATGCGCTCCGCTAGATTCTGCGGGCACCGCCCAAAAGCCTAGTGAATGTGAATTCACGACGCCCGAAGCGGAGGGCAAAGCAAGCCGCAAGGACTGCTAAGCTCGAAGAGCCGGAAGCCGAAGAAGCGAAAGCTTCGAGGCGGAAAGCGAAGGACGCGAAGCGGGTCGGAAGATCTGCTAGAGTCCGGGAGGCGGAAAACGCGGAAACGCGGTGGACGCCGAAAGCGAGGAAAGCGAAGCGGCCGAAACGGTGTGCTAAGCTGGAGACGCGAAAGCGAAACAAAAGAAACACAGCAAGACGGCAACACGGTAGGACAGAAAAACAAAAGCAGTAAAAATGAACGAGTAAACGCCCGGAGGGCGCGGTTGATTCCGCACCGAAGGAAGCGTCCGTTCCTTGAGAACTCAACAGCGTGCCAAAAGTCAACGCCAAAGAAACACCCCCGGCGCTCGAGACACCCACTGTTCGGTGGGTCGTGGAGAGTGTTGGTGGTTCCTTTGAAGAAAATCCTGGG
>NZ_WWJX01001376.1 GCF_009865215.1 Streptomyces sp. SID3343
ACGACCGCGCCCGGCGGCACCTCGACCGCGCCGGTCGCCGCCTCGCCGGGCCCGGTCACCACTCCTGCCGGCGCCGGGAGCGGGTCCGAGCCGATGCCGGCCGGGACACCGGGCGGGACCATCCCCAGGAGTCTGCCGAGCTTCGTCGGCCAGGGTTTACAGAGCGCACAGGACGGGGCCCAGGCCGCCGGATTCAGCCGGCTGAAGTCGACGGACGCTCTCGGGCAGAACCGCTACCAGGTCTGGGACCGCAACTGGAAGGTGTGCTCCCAGAACCCGCAGCCGGGGCTGATCGACCCGGACGCCACCATCACGTTCGCCGCAGTCAAGCTCGAAGAAACCTGCCCCGGGACCGCCGGGGCCGAGTCGCCGGGTGCGGTCGTCCCCGGTACGGCGATGCCCGATCTGGTCGGCAAGGGGGTCAAGGCTGCTCGCGGTGCGCTGCCCGCAGGTGCGGCTGTGACCGTCAAGGACGTCTCCGGCCGTGACCGCATCGTCATCGTCGAAAGCAACTGGAAGGTCTGTACGCAGGAGCCGGCGGCGGGCGCGGTGTACAGCGGTCAGCCGGTACGGCTCGGCGCCGCCAAGACGGAAGAGAAGTGCGGCTGACGAGGTGTCGACGGCCGCACGTCGAGTCGGATCCGACGTGTGCGGACCCGTGAGCGTGCGGGGCGTTGCCCAGGGTCGGAAGCCACAGCCGATTCGAACCCGCGGACCTGCGTCGCGGGCAACGGTTCGCGGCCGTCCTCGGCAGCGTCGGAGCAGTCCCGGGGAAGGAGGTGAAAGCAGCCGCACGGGGCGGCTCGGTCCGGGACCGGGGGTGGGTCGGCAACGGTCGTGTCCCGGTGGGGAGTCGGGTGGGCGCGCGTGGCAGGGTGGGACGTTCATGATCGACGAGGATCGGCGAGGGCGAACCGTGGGCGGCATCACCGAGGGCCTGTACGTGCTGCGAAACGTGCACAGTGGTCTGGTCCTGGCGGTCGAGGAGGGGCGCACGCACAGCGGTGCCAACGTCGTCCAGGTCGAGGCCGACGACACCGCCGGGCAGCACTGGCGGATCACCGCCGTGCACGACGGTGGGGCCGTGTACCACCTGGAGCACGTCGTGAGCGGCAAGCGGCTGGACGTGACCGGGGCCTCCGAGGACAACGGCGCCAATGTGCAGTTGTGGCGGGCCAACAACTTCGGGGCGCAGGAGTGGATCCTCGAACAGCACGCCGACGCCCCGGGCCAAGTCACCCTGATCAACTACGTCAGCGGTCTCCTCCTGGAGGTCGCCGACGCCGACACCGAGCCCGGTGGCAACGTGCGGCAGTGGGAGGACACCGACCACCCCGCCCAGTGGTGGGCGCTCGAAGCGCGCTGACCGATCGCGCGGGCCAGCGCTACGCGGCGGTGACCACGTGCGCGCGGGCCAGCGCCCGGGTGGGCGACGTCGCGCGGGTGCCGCCGCTCGGGCGGGCGAAGACGAACACGCGCAGCACGACGAAGCGGCCGATCCCCGCCAGCCCCGACGCACCCAGGTAGACGCCCTGTTCGACGAGCGCGTCCGCGTGCGGGGCGACCGCGCGCAGGCCCAGCATCGCGGCGGTGGTGAACAGGTACGCGGCCAGCGCGCTCGCCGCCGACTGCGCGTGCGCGCGCAGGCCGCCGCGACTGCCGCGGAAGGTGAACCGGCTGTGCAGTTCGGTGGCCAGCACGGTGGAGACCACGGTCACGAACGCGTTGGCGAGTGCGATCGGCATCGAGTCGGACAGCGCGACCAGCGCCGCGGCCGACGCGATCCCGGTGCCGCCGCCGAACACCACGAACCGCGCGAAGGCCGTGATCGCGCCGGTCTTCGTGGTGTCTGCGGTGGTGTTCCCCGTGGTCTTCATGTCCTCGAGACTAGGAACGAATGAGGCCAGAAACGTTCCTGATTCACGTGATGTGCGGGTGTTGCTCGGTAAAGACATGGTGATGCGCCGAAACCCCTCTCCGACAAGGCTGTTCAAGGCTTCTCGCGGCAACCCGACCCTCGGCGCGGGACGGCTGCGGCACCGGTCAAGCTTGCCGGTGAGCCGACGCCCGCGCACCTGGTTTACCGGTGTGCCGGATGTCCGCAACACCCGGTTGTCGGCGCGAACCGATGGGATCCGGCCATGACCGTGTACAAGATCGCCGAGAGTCTGCCCGAACCGTCCCGCCTACGCGAGGTATGCCGCGCTCTGGCGATGCTGGACGCGGTGCTGAGCCCGGACGGATGGGAGGAGCGCTATTACTCGTACGACTCCACCTGGGCGCCCGGGGAGCACATGGCGTCGATGCGTAACGGATCCGGCGACGAGTACTCGATCGTCTTCTCGACGGCGGGCGTGTGGATTCGCGGCTTCGATCACGAGTCGCCGATGACCCCGTTCGGCCGGCGGGGATACGGCGCCCCGTGGCCGGGCGTCGTCGACACCGTGCCCGAGGCGTTCCGCTCGTGCGTCGAGGAACCCGCGTTCTGCGAAGAAGCCGGGCAACTCGTCGCGACCGTGTGCCTGTGGCGCGAACCCACCGACGACCGTTGGCGAGCCGGCGACATCGCCTTCCCCGAGGGCAGCGGCCTGCACACCGGCGACGCCGACGGCGCGGATCGTTTGTTCGAGCTGCTTACCGACCCGAGCCCGCACGCCTACGCGCGGTTCGTCGAGGAGTACTGGGAGGTTCCCGTCGATCTCCCCGCGATCCGGCACGTGTACGCGAACCTTCCGCTCACCGAAGCCGTCGCCGCCGCCCTCAACCCCGACGCCACGCTCGCCGAACTGACAGCCGACCTCCACGAGATCGGCTATCCGTACGCGAGCGGGTGAGGGTCCGGGGGAGAGGGCGCGTCGACCTCTCGCGGCGGGCCGGTCGGCTCAGCTGCCGGTGAAGACCAGGGCCGCGTTGTGGCCACCGAAGCCGAAGGCGTTGGCCGCCACCACGTCCAAGGCGCCTTCGCGGGGCTCCTTGACCACGACGTCGAGGTCGATGTCCGGGTCCTGCGATTCGAGGTTGCGGGTCGCCGGGATCATCCCGTCGCGCAGCGCGAGAATCGCCGCGATCGCGCCGATCGAGCCGGCCGCGCCGCACAGGTGGCCCAGCATCGACTTGATCGCGGTCACCGCGACGTGCGGACCGATCGCGTCGTTGATCGTCGACGCCTCCAACAGGTCACCCGCCGGCGTCGACGTCGCGTGCGCCTGGACGTGCTCGATCTCGGCGCCGGTGACGCCGGCCTCCGACATCGCCATCCGCAGGGCCCGCGCCTGACCCGGGCCGTAGCCGGCCGTGATGTGGTGCGCGTCCGAGGTGACCCCCGCGCCCGCGAGGTGCGCGTACACCCGGGCGCCACGCGCCGCCGCGAACTCGGCGCGCTCCAGCACGATCAGCGCCGCGCCCTCGCCCATCACGAACCCGTCGCGCCCCACGTCGAACGGCCGCGACGCCACCGTCGGGTCACCCTCGTACGTCGACAGCGCCCGCGCCTGTGCGAACCCGGCCAACGGCAGGGCGCCTATCGTCGCCTCCGCACCACCGCAGACCACGACGTCGGCGCGGCCGAGCCGGATCAGGTCCAGGCCGTACGCGATCGCCTCGGTGCCCGAGGCACACGCGCTCACCGGCGCGTACGCGCCCGCCCGCGCGCCCAACTCCATCGCCACCTGCGCCGCGGACCCGTTGGGCATCAACATCGGCACCGTGAACGGCGACACCTGGCGACAGCCACGCTCGCGCAGTACGTCGGCCTGGGTCAGCATGGTCAGCCCGCCGCCCATCCCGGTGCCGACCACCACCGCGAGCCGCTCCGGTTCGACGGACGGCGTGCCCGCGTCGGCCCACGCCTCGGCCGCCGCGACGAGCGCGACCTGCTGGCATCGGTCCAGACGTCGGGCCCGGACCCGGCCCAGGACGGTCTCCGGCTCGACCCGCAAGCGGGCCGCGATCCGCACCGGCAACGCGTTCGCCCACTCCTCGTCGAGGACGGCGATACCGGACTCGCCGGCGAGCAATCCCGCCCACGTGGTGGGCACGTCACCGCCGAGAGGCGTGGTCGCGCCCAGCCCCGTAACCACCACATCGGTCCTGCGCACCGTCATCGAGCCACCTCATGCCTGTCGAAATGCCTGTCGAGCGTTGTCGGAACACGACACCGGCAAACCGTCCGCCACCGTCCGCCTTCGGCGAAGCGATCACCGCTACCGCAACGCTGCCAGGGTAAACATGTTCGACCCGGTGTTGCGGCCGATAGGAGGACGTCCGATTACTTGTGGAGACCCTACAATCGGATCAAGCGGTGCTCAGCCCCGCAAATACGCCAGAACGGCCAAAACCCGTCGATGATCGTCAGGTGCGGGCGGCAGATCCAGCTTCGCCAGGATGCTCGCGATGTGCTTGGACACCGCCGCTTCGGTCACCACCAATGCCCGCGCGACCGCCGCGTTCGAACGGCCCTCGGCCATCAGCGCGAGCACCTCGCGCTCGCGCGCGGTCACCCGTGCCAACGGATCCCGCCGACGCGCGAGCAACTGTCGCACCACCTCCGGATCGACCACCAGGCCCCCGTCGGCGACGCGGACCACCGCGTCCACGAACTCCTCGACGTCCCCCACCCGATCCTTGAGCAGGTAACCCGTACCGACCCCCGCACGCGCGTCCAAGAGCTCGTCGGCGAACGTCTGCTCGACATACTGGCTCAGCACCAACACGGCCAACGACGGCCGCACCGCCTGGAGTTCGCGTATCGCCCGCAACCCCTCGTCGGTGTAGTCCGGCGGCATCCGTACGTCCGCGATCACCACGTCGGGAGCGTGTTCGAGCACCGCCGCCACCAACGCCGGGCCGTCCCCCACGGCGGCCGGCACGGCATGCCCGAAACGCTCCAACAAGCCCACCAGGCCCTCGCGCAACAGCACCGCGTCCTCCGCGATCACCACGCTCAAGCGCCGCACGGTATCTCCACTCGCACCAGGGTCGGCCCGCCCACCGGACTCGACAGGAGCATCCTGCCGTCCACCGCCGCGACCCGATCGGCCAGCCCCGTCAAACCCGAACCCGCCGCCGGATCCGCGCCCCCGCGCCCGTCGTCCGACACCTCCAGCACCAACACGCCGTGGACCACCCGGCCCCGCACCCGACACCGCTCGGCGCGGCTGTGCCGGGCCGCGTTGGCGAGCGCCTCACACACCGCGAAATACGCCGCCACCTCCACCGACGACGCCAACCTGGGTACCTGCACGTCGCTGTCCACCGGGACGAGCGAGCGGCCCGCCACATCGCGGATCGCAGCCGGCAGGCCCCGCTCGGTCAGCACCTGCGGATGCACGCCGCGGATCAACTCGCGCAGTTCGGTCAGCGCCTCCTTCGCCATCCGGTGCGCGTCCGCGGCCTCGCGCGCCGCCCGCGACTCCGGCGCCAGATCCAACTGGAGCAGGCCCAGCTTCATCGTCAACGCGACCAGGCGTTGCTGCGCGCCGTCGTGCAGATCCCGTTCGATCCGCCGTTGCTCGGCCTCGAACGCGTCCACCAACCGCGCCCGCGAGCGCCGTACCTCGCCCAGCTCCGCGTCCCGCGAACCCAACACCGCGACCGCCATCGCCGCGCGGGCACCCGCCCACGCCGCGATCGGATACGCCGCCACCGGCAGCAACACCACGCCCGCGAGGACACCGCCCACCGACGCCCACCGCGTCGCGTCCGGCTGCCACGGGGCGCTCAGCAACACCCCCGGAATGCCCAGCGACACGAACAGCACCGCGAGGTCCACCCACCCCAACGTCAGCACGGACACCGCGCCGTAGCCCAGCCCGCGCCACCCGGCGCTCTCCCGCAACGACCCCCGCACCGGCCGCGCGTCCAGGGCCACCAGAGCCAACCGCCGCCGTTCCAACGGCCCCGCGACCACGGCGAGCACGACCAGAAGCAGGCCCACGCACACCATCGCCGCGAACAACCCCATCCGCTCCCACGACGCGGCGATTCCGGCCACCGCCAACCCGCCCGCGACCCCCGGAACACCGCCCGACAGCAGGTACGCCGCCGCCCGCCACGGCCAGGCCGAACCCAGAAAACCGAACGGGCGCCTGGTCAGCGCCGCCAACACGTCACGAGGGATCACCGCTCGACCGTAGCCGGCCCCGACGCCGCGGACAGTAGTGCCAGGTGGAGTATCCGAACCAGTCCAGGCACCCGTGCGCCGACCACCTCCCCGGCCCTTGACTCGACCCATGCCGACCAACCACCCCGACCCCACCGCGCCGAGCCCGTCGACCGACCGGGCCGACAGTGCGGCGCCGAGCCCGTCCAACGACCGCCCCGGCCAAGCCGCACCGAACAACGGCGCCGACCTCACCGCGCCGGGAGCCCCCGCCGACCACGCTCCGCCGGACTCCCACGCCGACCACACCCCGCCGAACGGCACCACACACACGCGGCCCGCGACCACCGCGCACCCCGCCCACGTCGTACCTCCCGCCCCCGTCCGACTCCACGACGTCACCCGCCTCCACCGCACCGGCGCCGGCGAAACCGTCACCGCGCTCGACCACGTCACCCTCGACTTCGCCGCCGGCACCATGACCGCCGTCATGGGCCCCTCGGGCTCCGGCAAATCCACGCTGTTGCACTGCGCCGCCGGCCTGGACCGCCCCACCACGGGAGACGTCACCCTCGCCGGCACCCCCACCCGCGACCTCGACGAGCGCGCGCTCACCCACCTGCGCCGCGACCACGTCGGTTTCGTCTTCCAGGCGCTCAACCTCGTCTCCGCACTCACCGCCGCGCAAAACATCGCCCTCCCGCTGCGCCTGGCCGGACGTCGTCCCGACCCCGCCGCCGTGGACCGGGCCCTGCGCGCCGTCGGCCTGTCCGACCGCGCACACCACCGCCCGAGCCGACTCTCCGGCGGCCAACAACAACGCGTCGCGATCGCCCGCGCGCTGATCACCGGCCCCGCCGTGCTGTTCGCCGACGAGCCCACCGGCGCCCTGGACACCACCACCTCGCGCGTGGTCCTCGCCCTCCTGCGCGGCCTCGTCGACGACCACGGGCAGACCGTGGTGATGGTCACCCACGACCCGGCCGCCGCGTCCTGGGCGGACCGCGTCGTCATGCTCGCGGACGGCCGCGTGATCGAGGACATCCCCTACCGCTGCGCCGCCGAGACCATCGCCGCCCGTACCGCCGCCGCCGAGGTGTCCGCGTGAACACCCTGGCCGGACTGCGCGAACGCGGCACCGCGCTCGCCGGCTCACTCGTCGCCCTGTCCGTGGGGGCGGCCATCCTCACCGCGAGCGTCCTGGTCCTGCTCACCGGCGGCAGCGGCGTCCCCGCCCGCTACGCCGGCACCCCCGTCCTCGTGCACAGCAGCCAAGGCGCCGTCGCCGACGGCGAGTTCGCCGAGCCCGCGCCCTGGTCGCCCGAGCGCACCGCCGAACTCACCCGCGCCCTCGCCGCCCTCCCCGGCGTCCGCACCGCCGTGGCCGACCGCTCCTTCTACGCCCAAGACCTCCTCGCCGAACATCAGGCCAAGGGCGAGCGTCAGGGCCACGGTTGGTCGAGCGCGACCCTGGCGCCCTACCGCCTCACCGCCGGACGCGCCCCGCACGACCCCGGCGAGGTCGTCCTCGACGAAGCCCTCGGCCGACACCCCGGCGACACCGTCACCCTGCTGACCGCGCTCGGCCCCGCCCCGTACACGGTCAGCGGCACCGTCGACGGCCCCGGCTACTACGTCACCGACGACGCCGCCCGCGCCCTCGCCGGCGGCGTCCGCACCATCGGAGTGCACCTCGCCCCCGGCGCCGCGCCCCACGAGATCGCCGCCGCCGCACGGGCGTTGGCCCCCGACGCCTCGGTCCTGACCGGCGACGCGCGCGACCGACTCGCACCGGCCGCCGACGCCCGCACCGCGTGGATCGGCGCCCAGGTGATCACCGCGATGGCGGCCCTCGCCGGCTTCGCGGTGATCCTCGTCGTCGCGGCCACCTTCGCGTTCGGCGTCACCACTCGCCACCGCGAACTCGCCCTCCTGCGCACGATCGGCGCCACCCCCACCCAGGTGCGCCGCAGCCTGTACCGGGAGGCATCGGTCCTGGGCGCGCTCGGTTCGGCCGCGGGAGTGGCGATCGGCGCGAGCGCCGCGTCCGCCCTGGCCCGGGTCCTCGTCGACGCCGGGTTCGAACCGGCGGGCTTCACCGTGCACGTGCGCGCGTGGATCCTCGCCGCGACGTTCGCCGCGGGCGTGCTGACCGCGCTCGCCGCGGTGTGGTCCGCATCCCGTCGCGCCGCCCGGATCAACCCGCTCGACGCGCTGCGCGAGGCCGCCGTCGACGAGCGGCCGATGAGCCGGGCCCGCGGCGGCGTCGGTATCGCGTGTATCGCCGTCGGCATCGGGTGCGCCGCGGCGTCGGCGTTCGCCGCGCCGGCCGACATGGTCACCTGGGCCCTGGGCACCGCGGCCACGCTGATCACCGGCGCCACCCTGCTCACGCCCGCCCTCGTGGCCCCGCTCGCCCGGGCCGTGACCCGCCCGCTCGCCCACCGGGCCGGCGCCACCGCGCTCCTGGTCCGCGAGAACACGTGCACCGCCGTACGCCGTACCGCGTCCACCGTCGCCCCGGTGCTCGCCACGGTCGGCTTCGTCGTGCTGATCACCGGCAACACGCAGACCACGGCCAACGCGTTCACCGACCACGCCACGGCGACCGTTCGCGCGCACGGCGCGGTCGTCGGGCAAGGCACCCCCGGCCTGTCCGACGCCGCGGTCACCGCCGTCGACGGCAGCGCCCTGCTCACCGGCACCGGCTACGCGGGCCCCGCCGCGACCGCCACGGCGATCGTCGGCATCGACCCCGCGACGTTCGCCGCGGCCCACGACCGCCTCGACGTCGTCGCCGGTTCCCTCGCCGACCTGCGCACCCCCGACACCGTCGCGCTCACCGAAACCACCCTCGCCGGGCTCGGCCGCCGGCCCGGCGACACCGTCGAGTTCACCTTCGAGGACGGCCGCACCCCGACCCTGCGCATCGCCGCCGTGCTCACCGACCGCTCGGTCCCGTACGGCGCGTTGGTCGCGCATGACACCCTGCGTGCCCACGACCCGAGCGCACTGACCGACGTCGTCTACCGCACCGGCGCCGCCCCCGCGAACCTTCCGGCCGGGCTGGGCGCGGTCGAGATCGCCGTCACGACGTACGCCGGCCGTGCCGACGCCGACGAGGACCATCTCGTCGCGGTGTTCACCCTGCTCATGGTCGCCATGTCGGCCGGCTACACCGGCCTGGCCGTCGCCAACACGCTCCTGATGGCGAGCGCCGGCCGCGTCACGGATTTCCGTGTGCTGCGCCGGTCCGGGGCGACGCGCCGCCAGGTGCTGTGGAGCGTGGCGGGGGAAACCACGTTCACGGTAGCGCTCGGGGCGGTGCTGGGCGGCCTGGTGGCGGTGCCGTCGCTGCTCGGGATCCGGGCCGGGCTCGAAGGCAGCCTCGGGGTACCGGTCGACCTCGTGCTTCCCTGGGCGCCGGTGACCGCGGCGGTGGGCGCGTGCCTGGCGCTCGCGTTGGCGGCGAGCGTACTGCCGGCCCATCGGGCGATGCGGGCCTCGACGACAACGGCGTGACCCGGCCCGCAACCCACCGCGTCGGCGCCCCACATCCAGTCACAACAAGTATGTGCACATGTACGGGACGTAGTATGGCGGCCGCCCTTCCGGTTGGTACGAGCTTCCTGATATTTACCCAAAACCCGACGATTCGTCGCGAACATGGGCATCAGCGGACCCGCTTCCCACCCCGAAGGAGGCCGCCATGGCCTGGTACCCCGGCGCGACCAAGCGCGAGCTGCAACCCGAATCGGACGCCCAGCCCGCGATCCGCCCCACCCAGCTGATCTGCCACTCGATCGCGGCACCGTGGACGGGGCAGCGGATCTACGAGTACTGGCGCGACTCGACGAACCTGGAAAGCCACTTCGGACTGTCCTACGACGGCTCGCTGTTCCAGTTCATCGGCACCCAGACCCGCGCCGACGCCAACGCGTCCGCGAACCGACGCTCCGACGGAACCGGCGCGGTCAGCGTCGAGAGCGCGTCCAACCTCGAACACACCGACCCCTGGACCGACGCCCAGATCGACAGCCTGATCCGGCTCGGCGTCTGGCTCCACCAACAGCACGACATCCCGCTGCGGGTGTGCCGCGCGTGGGACGACCCCGGCTTCGGCTACCACCGGCTCTTCGCGAAATGGTCCATCGGCGGCACCGCGTGCCCCGGTGACGCACGCGTCGCACAGTTCAACGACCGTGTATTCCCCGGCATCGTCGCGGGGGCTGGCGGCTCACCCTCGACATCGATCCCCGCACCGCGCCCGGCCGTCGACCTCGGCGACCTGGTCGCCGCCGCGACATCCGACCCGGCCCGCGCCGGCACACCCGTCACCTACGAGGGCACGCGCACCGTCGAGAACGCACTGGTCGCCGAGGGCCTGCTCGCGCAGAACCTGGCCGACGGCCACTACGGCACCGCGACCGTGCGGGCATACGCCGAGTGGCAGCGCCGGCTGGGCTACCAGGGCGCCGACGCCGACGGCATCCCCGGCCGCGACTCACTCGGTCGCCTCGGCGCCCAGCACGGTTTCACCGTCGTGTGAGCGCGGTTTCGCCGTCGTCCGTGCGCGGCTTCACGCTCGTCCGAGCGCGAAACGGGTGAGTCACGTGCACCCCCAGGACTCATATCCCGCGGTCGGTGGCCACCAGGAGCGCGCTGGCGATCGCCAGCAGCGACCACACCAACCACGTCCACGCCGGTGCGTCGTACACCGCGCTGTACACACCGAGCACGCCGAGCAGCACAAGCGTGCACACCACCATGCCCCGACTCTGCGGACCATACGTGCGGATCGCCATCGTCGCCTCCACGTCCGGAAAGATCCGGTGTTCCGCAAGGTAGCGCAGGTCAACCCGTTGTCGACAGATGGCAACGCCGATCGAAGCCCCGCATTCGAGATCGCGCGCCCACGCATCGAGGGGTCACGGCACGAACAAACGAAAGGGGCACGGCACCGGACCGAGGAGTCACGGCACCATCGGACCGAAACGTCACGCCACCACCGGACCGAAAGGGCACGACACCGGCCCGAAGGGAAAGGCACCGGACGGCGGGGGCGCGGCGGCACCGGCCCGAAGGGTCACAGCACCAAAAGATCGAACAACCGGTCCAGGTCTGCCGCCGGGTTCGCGGTGAGCCCGCCGTGCACGGGCCCGGGCTGCACGATCGTGCTCCGCGGCGCCGTCAGCCAGCGAAACCGGCGTCCCACCGGCTCCGCCCCCGGAGCCCCCGCGGCCTCGCTGCCCGCGCACACCAGTTCCCACGCCGCGAGCACCGCGCGCGCCTGCGTCACGTCCGCGTCCGGATCCAACGCGCACAGCCGCGACTGCTCCACATGGGTGCGCGCGCCCAGGAAGTCGAACGCCTGGCTGTACAGCGCGACCCCCACGTTGAGGCACTCGCCGCGCTCGACGCGGGGGACCAGTCGGATGATCGAGTACTCGAAGAACTCCCGCGGCGCCGCCATCACTTGAGCCAATCCGGTCGGTTCGACGTCTTCGGGACATCCTGCCGCGAGGCCGCCGCCGGGGGGATCCGCGGCAGCCACGTGCGCGGCGCGGTCACCCGGGCGAGCAGGTGCCCGAGGTACGCCTCGCGCAGCGCGTCGGGGGAGTCCAGGCCGAGTGCGATCTCGGCGTCGCCCGAGATCAGCCACTCGTCCGGGACCAGCGCCAGCACCTCGGTCAACAGTTCGCGAGTGACCCGCGGCGCGAGTTCCGCGTCGGCCTTCGCCAACCCGGGGCCGCCTATGTGCACGAGCACGTGGTCGGTCGCGTCGTACGCGCGCGTCGCCGCCGCCTGGGCGGCCTTCCACGCGTGGTGGAACCACAACGCCGCACCGTGGTCGATCAGCCACAACCGGCCGTGCCACACCAGCAGGTTCGGATTGCGCCACGAGCGGTCCACGTTGGAGGTGAACGCGTCCAGCCACAACACGCGCGCCGCCAGCTCCGGGTCAGGCTCCCAGGTCGCGGGAGTGAAATCGGCCGAACCCGGCAGGAAGTCCATGCCCAGGTTGAGCCCCGCACTGGCCTTGACGAGCTCCTGTACCTCCTGGTCCGGCTCGCCGCGAGCGATCACCGGATCCACCTCGGCCCGGACCAGCGCTGGCACGGGCAGGCCGAGCCGGCGCGCCAGTTCGCCCACCACGATCTCGGCGACCAGCACCTTGGGGCCCTGTCCCGCGCTGCGGAACTTGACCACGTAGGTGCCCAGATCGTCGGCCTCCACGAGACCGGGGAGCGAACCGCCCTCACGCATGGGCGTGACGTATCGAATGGCGTGGACCAGGGGAAGCATCCCCGAACAATGCCACGCCGCCCGCGCCGAAAAACACTCGCCCCGCCGCATTCGGGCCCGCTGACGCACCGCGCGCGACACCGGAACCGACCACCTCCCGAACGCGCCGTCGCATCCCGCGCGCCCGGGTCCGGGAACACACCCGCCACGACGCGCCGTTGTCCCCGGGTGCCCCTTCGTCGAACCACGTCCGGCGTCACCGAACCCGAGCCCGGTATCGGCGTCCGTACCTGCGGCACCGAGCCCGAGCCCCGTACCTGCGTCACCAAACCCCGTCCCGTGTCGTCGAACCCCGGGCCCGCAGCGCCGAATACCGCGCCGGCGTCACCGAGTGTCGCTGCCGCTTCGTTCCCGCGTCGAGCCACCTCCCCGCAGCATCGAGTACCGCTATCGCGCCCGCGTCCGCGTCACGCGCACCGTGCTCGTCTCCTCGGATCACGTCCCGCGTCGTGCGACGCGGCGGCCGGCGAGACAATGGGCGCATCGGATCCACCACCTCTGGAGAAGTGACACGCGTGAGCCCGCCGGACACCACCTCGGCACAGATCGGCGAGCTGTTCATGCGCCTGTCCAAGCGCATCCGCATCCGCGCGGGACGCGAACTGGCGCCGCTCGGCCTGACCCCCGCCCAGGCACACGCGATGAAGGTGCTCTCGCACGCCGAGCGCCCGCTGCGGATGGCCGAGCTGGCCGCGCGCCTGGAGATCGTGCCGCGCTCGGCCACCACCGTCGTCGACGACCTCGCCGCTCGCGGCCTGATCGAACGCAGCACGTGCGATCGCGACCGCCGGGCCACCCTGGTCGCGCTGACGGACCACGGCCGGGCCGAGTTCCGCCGCATCCGCGCTATCCGGCAGAGCGCGGGAGCCCAGGTGTTCGACCGCCTCGGTGAGCGCGATCGGGCCGAACTCCTGCGCCTGTTGAGTCTGTTGGCCAAGGACGGTGACGAGGCCCACTCGTGCGCGCGCCGATCCGGAAGTTGACCGTCCGCACGTGAAGCGCTTCGGCGCGTCGCGGGCGGGCGGCTTACGCCGAGAGCGAATCCGCCCAGAGCGGTGGACGGTTCACCGGGGCGCGGATTCGGGGCACAGTGTCGATCATGAGACTTCTGATTCTGGGCGGAACCGCTTTCGTCGGCCGGGCGATTCTCGACGACGCACTGGCCAGGGGCTGGGACGTCACGGTGTTCAATCGCGGCAAGAACGAACTTCCCACCGGGGTGCGGGCCCTGCACGGCGACCGCACCGCCGAGGGCGGCCTGGCGGCCCTTGAGCACGGTGAATGGGACATCGCCGTGGACACCTGGAGCGCGGCGCCGCGCGCGGTCCGTGACACGACCCGCCTGCTCGCCGACCGGGTCGGCCGTTACGCGTATGTCTCGACCTGCTCGGTCTACGCGTATCCCACCCCGGTCGACGGGGGCGAGGACGCGCCGCTGGTCACCGGCGCGTCGCCGGACGACGGTGGCGTGGAATACGCCCTGGCCAAGCGCGGCGCGGAGATCGCCGTCGAGCAGGCGTTCGGTGACCGCCACGTGCTCGCCCGCCCCGGCCTGATCCTCGGGCCGCGCGAGAACATCGGCCGGCTGCCCTACTGGCTCAACCGGATCGCCCGCGGCGGCCCCGTGCTCGCGCCGAGTCCGCGCGACCTGCCCGTGCAGTACATCGACGCCCGCGACCTCGCCGCCTGGACGCTCGACGCCGCCGAGGCGGGCCTGACCGGCGGGTACAACGTGATCGGCCCCACCGGCCACGCCACCCTGGGCGAAATCCTCGACCTGTGCGTGCGGGTGACCGGATCCGACGCCGAACTGCGCTGGACCGACCCCGAAAGGATCCTGGCGGCCGGCATCGAGCCGTGGGTGGAAATGCCGATCTGGCTCCCGGCCGGCGAGGACTACGACCACATCCACCGTCGCGACGTGCGCAGGGCGCTGGCCACCGGACTGCGGGTGCGACCGGTCGAGGAGACCGTGGCCGACACGTGGGACTGGCTCCGGAGCGGCGGCCGCTTGGTTCCGGCCGTCTCCGGTCGGTCCTTGGCCGGCCTGCCCCCGGAGAAGGAGGCGGCGGTCCTGGCGGGCTGAGTCGGGCCCTCCCGGAGCGAACGCGCGCGACGCCCCACCCGAGCCGGTCACGGGCGTTCGCTCCGGCCGGTCGACCGGTCGACCGGCCGGCGACAAGAGGCCCGGGCGGCTACCCGTGACCGCCGGCACGTGGCTGCTCGGCGCCGAAGGCGTGGTCCGCGAAGGCCGTCCAGGCCGCGTCGACGCGCTGCGCGTGTTCGGGCGTGGCCGCGGCGAGGTGGTCCAGGAGCAGGCCGCGCAGCACGGCCAGGACCAGGGTCGGCGGCAGCGGATGGCCGGCCAGGACGCGTTCCAGCGGCGGGAGCCATTCGCGCAGCGACGCCGTCGCGAAGTCCGCCCACGGACCCTCGCCTT
Source organism: Streptomyces sp. SID3343 (assembly GCF_009865215.1). Taxonomy (GTDB): domain Bacteria; phylum Actinomycetota; class Actinomycetes; order Streptomycetales; family Streptomycetaceae; genus Embleya. The sequence continues at coordinate 14,847 of NZ_WWJX01001376.1, forward strand.
CGAAGGCGCGTACGTAGCCGTCGAAGAACAGCCGCAGCGCGCCCCGGTGTTCGGGCTCGGTGAGCCAATCCCACAACAGGTCGAGGGTCTCGCGGGCGGTGCCCGGGTGGCCGTCGGCGCGCTTGATCAGGGCCAGCTGCTCGGTGCGGCCGGCGTCCAGGATCTCGCGGATCAGGCCCGCCTTCGAGCCGAACAAGTAGAGCAACACACGCGGGCTGGACCCGATCGCCACGGCCAGCGGACGCAGCGACAGGTCGGACAGACCGTGTGCGGCGACGTAGGCCACGCTTGCGGCCAGGAGTTCGTCACGGCGGGCGGAAGCGGGGGGTTTCGCGGCGGCGATCACCCGCCTATCCTCACTGAAACAGTCGTTTCAGTGAAGGGTTCCGGGTCATGTCCTCCACCCCGCTGCCGTCGACCGCCACGCCACAGCCGTCGGCCTCCACCCACGTGCGGTCGGCCTCCACGCCCCTGTCGTCAGCCGCCGGCCCGGCGCCGCAGTCGTCGACCGCCACCTCGCCGCCGTCGTCGACCGCCACACCCGGATCGACGGATCCGGCCGCCGTGACCATCCGCGACGCGGACCGCCCCGGCGACCTGGGCGCGATCGCCGCGCTGCACGGCGTCCTGTACACCCGCGAGTACGGCATGGACGCCACCATGGAGGCGGGCGTCGCCGCCGGCATGGCCGCCCTGGTACAGGCTCGCGCGAGCGAGGGCGGCGACGGTCCGGGCCGGCTGTGGGTTGCCGACGACGGTACGCGCGTGGTCGGCGCGGTCGGCCTCACCCGCGAGGACGCGGGCCGCATGCGCCTGCGCTGGGTGATCCTGGACCCCGCCACCAGGGGTCGCGGAGTGGGCCGCGCCCTGGTCTCCACCGCCATGACCGAGGCCCGCCGTCGCGGTGCGGCCGGGGTGTACCTGTGGACGATCGCCGGCCTGCCCGCGTCCCGACACCTCTACGACCGGGCGGGCTTCACCCTCACCGAGGAACACCCGGCCCGCGCGTGGGGCATCGACGCGATCGAGCAGCGGATGGACGTGACCTTCCCGACGCGATGATCACGCGGACCTCGGCCGTGGCTATACTCTCCGCCTGAAGGGGAGTAGTCCCGCCTTGCCGGCCGATCGACATACTGGCGCCCACCGTGCGGTGGATGCCCGGTCACCGGGCCCGAGAGACAGTCGCATGTTCTCCGGGTGGACGAGACCTTCGACCGGTTTGTCGTACACCGACACAGAATCTCGTCGCGTGCGCCCACCGGATCGAAGTCTCGACGCGGACCCCCGGCCACGTGCTCCGGAAGCCCTCGCCCTGCTCGATCCGCGCGCGCGTGCGGCGAAGGATCGAAAGGCTTCCCATCCGATGAGCGTCACCGCCGCGGCCACCGCGTTCGTGGTCATCTTCCTGGCCGAACTCCCCGACAAGACCATGCTCGCGTCGCTGCTCCTGGGGACCCGGCTGAAGCCGCTGTGGGTGTGGTTCGGCGTGGCGTCCGCGTTCCTGGTCCACGTGGTCATCGCGGTCACCGCGGGCGGCCTGCTCAGCCTGGCTCCCGAGAAGGTGGTCAAGGCGATCGTCGCGGCGATCTTCGCGATCGGCGCCGCCGTACTGTTGTTCGGCGGCGGCGAAGACGACGAGGACGCCGACACGGCCCGTGACAACGCCAAGCGGATGGGCTTCGCGGCCACGTTCGCGACCGGCTTCGGGCTGATCTTCGTCTCGGAGTGGGGCGACATCACCCAACTGGGCACCGCGAACCTGGCCGCCAAGTACGACCCGATCTCGGTCGGCATCGGTGCGGGCCTGGCCTTGCTGTGCGTGTCCGCGATCGGAGTGGCCGCCGGCAGCACGGTGCTCAAGTACGTACCGATGCGCCTGGTCAAGCGGATCGCGGGGATTGTGATGGCCGTGCTCGCGGTGATCAGTGTGGTCGAACTGTTCTGAGCGGCGAAACGGCGTGACGGCGAAACGCGAGCGATCTCGGAGTCGCGGCCCCGAACTCGGCGCCCGTGGCCCACGACTGCGTCCATGTCGATGGCGACGTCGACGACTCCGGGATCGTTCGTGTCGAGCCGCCTACCTCATCGGCACCGAGACCCACACGGTCTTGCCGCCGCACCCGTCCGGTTCGATCCCCGCGCACCCGCCCGCCTCGGTGACCAGTGCCTGGACGATCAGCAGGCCGCGCCCGCTGTCGTCGTCCACGGTCTCCAAAAGCGCCTTGGGGCAGAACGGATGACGATCGTGCACGCCCACGTGCAGTACACCGTCGTCGGTGCGTCGTACGGTGACCACGATCGACGGGGTAAGTACGCCGGCGTGCCGGATCGCGTTGGTGACCAACTCGGACACCACCAGGCGCAGGGTGTCCACGAGGTCGCCGTGGGCGGACAGGCCCCACTCGACGGCGACGGCGACCACTTTGCGGCGGGCCGCGGATACTTCCGCCTCGTGCGGCGGGAGATCGAATCGGCACACCGGGTGGGCGTCGTTGAGCACGGTCATGCCGAGCCTCCCAAGCCCGTTACGGTCGCGCGATGGACGGAAGCGGCGGCACGGCAACGGTGCCTGGTGTGGCTCATGATGTCCCCGATGGCGGGTGTACGGATCTTCCAGGGATTTCCCTCGGAGCGTACCGATTCCCATGCGCGTCCCGTCCCGCTTACGGCACTTCCGAGCGCCTCTCGGCGGGGCGTTCGGGGTCACGTCGGCGTGAAACGCCCTGGCAAGCGCGCCGTCCGTGCATAGGGCACGCGACGGGCGGCCGGAAGGGGTCCACTCGTACGCGTGACACCTCCCTGCGCGCGTCGCGCCGAGAAGGCGCGGGCAGCGGACCCGCCCGGAAACAGCCCCGGACCGGCCCCGAGCCGCCCCCCCGACCGGCCCCGGGCCGCCTCGCGTCTACGCGTCGGCCGGGTGCACCCCCGTCCCCTCCAGGTGCGGACGCACCAGCACCTTGACGTGTTCGTCGGGCCGACCCAGGGTGTCGATCGCGGCGGCGACCCCGGCGAAACCGACCTGCCCGGTCACCAGCGACGCGGCGTCGACGCTGCCGGCGGCGATCCGGGCGAGCGTCTTGGGGTATTCCTCCGGCGGGTACGTCAGGCACATCTTGACGGTCAGGTCCTTGTAGATGCCCACTACGGGCCGGAACGTGTCCTCGGTCATGCACACGCCGATCAGCAGCACCGTCGCGCCGCGCGGCGCCGCGTACGTGATCCGGTCGAACATGCCCGCCTTGCCCGAGCATTCGAAGACGGTCAACGGCTGACCCGGCTCGGCGATCTCGCGCCACGCGGTGAACGGGTCGGTCTCGGCCGGGTCCACCACCACGTGCGCGCCGAACGCGCGGGCGAGGGCCCGCCGGCGCGGCGAGGGCTCGGAGACCACGACCGGGGCGACGCCGCGTTCGATCAGCCCGGCCACCGCGCCCAGGCCGATCGGACCCGCGCCGATGACGATCGCCGCGCCGCCCTTCTCGGCGCCCGACCTGGCCACGTTGCCGAAGCCGACCGCGAGCGGTTCGGTCAGCGCCGCGATGTGCGCCGGTACGTGCGAGGGCACCTTGACCAGCGCGGCGGCCTGCATGACCATCCGCTCGCCGAAGCCGCCGGGGAAGGTGTTCGAGTAGCCGATGGTGCGCAGTACGCCGCCGCCGTCGAGCGCCCACGGCAAACCCACCACGACCTCGCCCTCGGCGAACCCGGTCACGCCGGGACCCGTACGCACCACCCGCGCGGACAACTCGTGGCCCATCACCAGATCGGCGTCCGGGTCGAAGACGAACGAGGGCGTGTCCGAGTCGATCGACGCCTGGAGGAACTCGGCCGTGTGCTTGTACGCCGACAGGTCCGAGCCGCAGATCCCGCAGGCCACCGTCTCGACGAGGACCTGCCCCTCACCCGGTTCGGGGGCCGCGATGTCCTCGACCGTGAACGTACCGCCACGAAGTACCGCTGCGCGCATGATGATTCTCCAAGGAAAAGAGGGAAAGGGACGCGGGACCGACGCAGCTCAGCCGCCGGCCGCCGGCGGCGCCATCGCCGCCACCACCGCTTGCCGCAACGCCCCGATGAACCGCTCGCTGTTGTCGTTCGCCCACGCCATCGACGCCTGCCGCGGCCGGTTGGCGCCGGTGAAATGCGGCACGACGTACTCGGCGAACAACTCGTAGCTGCGCCGCTTGTCGGCCGGCCGCGCGATCGGCAGGTCCAGCAACAGCAGCGTCCCGAAGCCGCCGGACTTCTCCGCCATCGCCTCGATCCGCTCGATCGCCTGCGCGGGCGTGCCGATCATCGCCACGCCGAACGTCGGGAAGCCGTCCCCGGTCCACTGCGAGATCGCCTCGCCGGCGGTCGCGCCCCACGGCATGGTCATCCCGGACAGGCCCTGGATGTAGTCGACGAGGTGATGCACGCCGTACTCGGCCTGGGTCCGGGCAGCCTCGGTGGTCTCCGCGAGGTGCATCGGTACCACCAGGCGCCACCGATCGCGGTCGGCGGTGTGGCCGTGCTCGGCGCACGTCTTGTCGTACACGTCCCAGTTCGCGGACAGCGCCTCGAAGCCGGACGGATCGGACGCGGCGAGCGAGAGCAGACCCATGCCGTGCGTGCCGGCCTGCACCGATCCGGAGGGGGAGACCGTGGACGCGCACACGGCCTCGATGCCGGCCGACGTGTAGGGGCCCAGGTGCAGACGGGCCTGGTCGAGGGTGAACCAGTCGGTCTTCATGGTCACCGTCTCGCCGCGCAGCAGCGGGACGATCGCGGCCAGCGCCTCGGCCATCATCGCGCGCTGGCGCATCGGGTCGATGCCCATCATGAACGCGTCGGAGGCCAACTGGCCCGGCCCCGCACCGAACATCACCCGCCCGCGCGACTGCAGGTGGAGCTGCACGATGCGGTCGGCGAGGACCAACGGGTGGTGGTACGGCAGCGAGTTCACGCCGGTGCCGAGCCGGATCCGGGAGGTGCGCTCGGCCGCGGCGGCGATGAACACCTCGGGCGAGGCGATCGTCTCGTAGCCCGCCGAGTGGTGCTCGCCGATCCACGCCTCCTCGAAACCGAGCGCGTCCAAGTGCTCGACGAGCTCCAGATCCCGGCGGATCTGCAACGAGGGGTTGCCGTCGATGCCGTGGTAAGGGGCGATGAACGCGCCGAAACGCGTCGGCGGGGCTGCGTACACGAACCGCGACCTTTCATAGGACACAAGATCTGAAGTAAACAAGTTATGTCCTACATCGAGGCTGTCCAGGAAACAAGAGCCGCCCTACATTGATCCCGGACCCTCGACCCGTCCGTCCGTCCGTCCTTCCGTTCGTCCGTCCTTCCGTTCGATCGTCCGGCCGCGCCCGACTCGGCCGGCCGGTCGGCTCGTGCCCGACTCGCCGCCACACGTCCTCGGAGATCGTCATCGCCACGTCCGCACCGCGAACCCGCCGTACCGCCGACGGCGGCCCCAGTGCCCGAACGCTCCTGCTCACCGTCTTCGGGGAGTACGTCCGCTGGCCCGGCCACGACGGCATGCGGTCGCAGTCGGCGGTGGCCGCGCTGCGGGCGCTCGGTACGCCCGAGGCCGCGACCCGTCGGGCGATCACCCGGCTGACGCAGGAGGGTTGGCTGCTCGCGCGCCCCGAAGGCCGCTACACCCGCCTGACGATGACCCGACCGCTGCGCAGGCTGCTCACCGGCTGGACCGCCCGGCTGGCCCGGGCCACCCACGACACGCCGTGGTCGGGCCACTGGCAACAACTGCTCCTGCGCCCGCCGACGGGGGAGCGCGAGGCGCGTTCCGTGGTCGAGGAGCAGCTCGCCTTCGAGGGCTTCGGCGACCTGGGCCGCGGCGTGTGGATCGCGGCCGACCCGGGCGGCGTCGACGCCCTGCGCGCGCTCCTCGCCGAGCGGGACCTGACCGAGCACGCCACGTGGATGACCTCGACGGTGTGCGACGCGGAGCGCGAACGCGCGTTGGTCGAACAGGCGTGGGACCTGGCGGCGGTACGCACGGTCCTCGCCGACTTCGTGGACCGCTTCACGGGCGCGACCGCGGCCACCGACGAGGAGGCGTTCGTTCTGCGCACCCGCCTGGTCCACGCGTGGCGCCTCACCTTCGAGCGCGACCCCCGCCTCCCGGCGGCCCTGCTCCCCACCGACTGGCCCGGCCCGACCGCCACCACCCTCTTCCTCACCACCTGGCACACCTGCCACACCCCGGCAACCCGCTTCTGGACCACCTTGACCGACCCGGAACACCACTGACCGCGAGGCGCACGCGCGATCACGACGACGCGCAACGCTCCACGACGAGCAGCGCCGACGCGACATCCTCGGGCGAGATGACCAGGCTCGGGCCGAGCCGGACGTACTTGGCGAGACAGGGCGTCACGTTGGCCTTGATGCCCTGGTTCGCCGGATACGCGACGACCGCACCCGGTGGGCACCCCTCGATCCGTGCACGCCGTCGACCGCGACGAGAATGCGCTCTCCCGGCGGCCACGGCGCCGCCGCCCACGCCGACACCCCCGTGAGGAACGCCCGACGTCCCGCCCGATGTCGTGCTCCGCGCATGTGTGCCCCCAGGCCCGATCGGCCTCCGGCGCTATTCGGTTCCCTGGCGATACAGATCCGAGTTCAGCACTTCCAGGAGATCGTCACGCAGGCCGTTGATCCGCCCGGTCCGGGTGAGGACCTGGGTCGGGATGGCGTGCGGCTCCGCGAGGATGGCCAAAAAGACGTGCTCGACGCCTGTCGTTTCCAGTCCGTGGCTGTGTGCGGTGGCGCGGGCCAGGCGCAGGATCGATTCCAGGCGGGGGCTGTACGGCGAGTTCTCCTCGGCCACGGGTTCCCTCTTTCGGGTCGGCGCCGACCCATGTTTTCCCGTCGCGCACGCGGCACCGGGAAAACATCGGTCGGCGGATGAGCGCGCACGGCCGCCTCTACGTGCGAGAGGAATTGCCGGGAACCCGGCACTCACTGGTCGAGGCGGGACCACTGCCCGACGGGGTGGGGGCCGGCGCCGCGCCGAGCGCGCGTCGGGCGGCGCGGGATTCGAACCAGGCCTATCCGTGGCGTCGACAGGAACACGACCACACGCGACCGAAGTCGATGTGGGCGCGCTTGGCAAGACCCGGGTTGCGCGGCATGCGCCAAGTTCAACAGTCACGGTGTGTTCGCGTCAACCTCGTCGCGGTGATCACCTGCGGGCCGGCCGAGCGTGCGTTCGGCGGGGTCCTCAGGACGGTGGCCCGACGAGGCAGCCGCTGCTCCGCGTCCCGCGCGGGTCGCGGGTCGGTCCACTCGGCCCGGCGACCACTTGCGAAGTCATACCCCCGGCCCCTATCGTCCGTCGTATGAAGACCTCTTCAGACGTTACGATGATCGACAGCCCCCGAGGGAGGTAGGACGCCGTGGCCCACCCCGTGGACGCGGACCGTGTGGACGCCGTGCGCGGGCGCCTGCCCGACACCGATCACCTGGCCGAGACCGCCGACGTTTTCGCCCTGCTCGGTGATCCGGGTCGGCTCACCCTCCTGGTGGCTCTCCTGGAGGGCGAGTTGTGTGTGCGCGACCTCGCCGCCGCGTGCGGGCAGGGGGAATCCGCCGTGTCGCACCAACTCAGATTGCTTCGCGCGCACCAGGTGGTGACCGTGCGCCGCGCCGGCCGCATGGCGTACTACCGCCTCGCCGACGCCCACGTCCGGCTGCTCCTGGACCTGGCTCTCGCACACATCGGCCACGCCCCCGCCACCGACCACACCGGTTGCGCCACGCCGCCTCCCGGAGGGACCCCATGACGCCCCGGCACCACGAGCACGCCGAGCCCGAGGATCACGTCGAGCACGACCCGAGGCCCGGGACGAAGACCGCTCACGACAAGGCCCACGCCCACGACCACGGCTCCCACGGCGGCCATTCGCACGGCGTTGCCGCCGACGCGGATCGGCGCTATCTGACCGCCGCGCTCGTGCTCATCGGCGCGTTCATCGTGGTCGAGGTCACCGTCGGCATCCTGGCCGGTTCGCTGGCCCTGATCACCGACGCCGGGCACATGGTCACCGACGCGTTCGCGATCGGGCTGGCCCTCGTGGCCATGCGACTCGCGGCCCGCCCCGCCCGCGGCCGCTGGACGTACGGCTTCAAGCGCGCCGAGATCCTGTCCGCGCAGATCAACGGCATCACCTTCCTGGTGCTGGCCGTCTGGTTCGTCTACGAGGCCGTGCGCCGGCTGATCAATCCCCCCGACGTCGAAGGCGGACTGGTCATCGCGACCGCCGCGGTCGGCATCGTGGTCAACGTGCTCGCCGCCTGGCTGATCTCGCGCGCCAACCGCTCCAGCCTGAACGTCGAGGGCGCCTACCAGCACATCCTCAACGACCTCTGGGCCTTCATCGCGACCCTGGTCTCCGGCGTCGTGGTCCTGTCCACCGGCTTCGCCCGCGCCGACGCGATCGCGTCCCTGGTGGTCGCGGCGCTCATGCTCAAGTCGGGTGTCACGCTGGTCCGCGAGTCGTGGCGGATCTTCCTGGAGGCAGCCCCCGAAGGCATCGACCCCGACGCGGTCGGCGCCGACCTGGCCGCCGTCGACGGTGTCACCGAGGTGCACGACCTGCACATCTGGACGATCACGTCCGGCTTCCTCGCGCTGTCCGCGCACGTCCTCGTCCAGCCCGGCGACGACTGCCACCGCGTTCGCGACCGCCTGGAAGAGCACCTACAGGAGCGCTACGAGATCACCCACACCACGCTCCAGGTCGACCACGCCGAACCCGCCACCCTGGCGATCGGTACCGTTCGGGCCGCCCACTGCGCCGACCCCCACGGCGCGACCCACACGCGCTGACCGGTCCCGCGCAAAAAAACTCCGCACACGCCACCGGGCCCGCACGCCACCTCGGCGCGCGGGCCCGGCCGCACCGGTCGAACGAGCCGACCGGGTACATCAAATCCTTTGCCGCTACCGCTAGTTCGTCGCCGCCGCGCGGACCGTACGCAGTCGCTCCGAGCGCAGTTGCTCGTGCCACTGGTCGGCCAGCGGCGTCAGCGGCACGCCGGTCGCCCACGTCAGCAGCAGGTCGGCCAGTGCCGGGTTTCGCGACATCACGGGCCCGTGCAGGTAGGTGCCGATCACCCGCCCCGCGTACGCGCCTTCGGTGCCGTCGCCGGTTCCGTTGCCGTTGCCGTGGGTGACCCGAGCCAGCGGCCTCGCGCCGGAGCCCACGTGGGTGACGCCCTGGTGGTTCTCGAACCCGGACAGCACCGGCAGCCCCAACGCGGGGTCCACCTCGGCCAGCACCTCGCCCACGCACCGCTTGCCCGGCGCACCGCGCCCGGAGCGTACGTCGAGCAGGCCCAAACCGGCCTCGACCTGGTCGAGGTCGTCGACGAACTCGTTGCCGATGATCTGGTAGCCCGCGCACACCGCGAGCAGCGCCGCACCGGCGCCCACCGCCGTGGCCAGACCGGGATCGCGGCGAAGCCGCTCCGCCGCCAAGCGCTGCGGGCGGTCCTCACCGCCACCGATCAGGTAGATGTCTCCCGACGTCGGCACCGGCTGGTCGGAGCGCACGTCCACCCGCTCGACCTCGATGCCGCGCATCAGCGCGCGCCGTTCCACGATCAGCGCGTTGCCCTGGTCGCCGTAGGTGCTGAGCAGGTCCGGGTAGATCCAGACCAGCCTCAGCCTGCTCTCACCGATCATGCCTGTGCCGCTTCCTTGATCGTCTTGCGCAGCTGTTGGAACGCCGTGTAGTTGGCGATGACCTCGATCTGGCCGGGCGGGGCCGCCGCCACCGCCTGACCGAGCGTTTCGCACACCTGGAACTGCAGGCCCGCGACTTCGAGCCGCACCGCGAGGTCCAGGCGACGCTGACCGAGCACGAACAGCGGCCGGCCGGCGAGCTGGGTGAAGTCCACGTCCCAGATCCAGGACGTGTCCTTGCCGTCCGCGTCCAGCGCGTTCACCGACAGGATCACCGGCGTGGGCGGGGGATCGATCAGCGAGAACGTCTCGACCCAGCCGGCGGGGTTCTTCGCGAGCAGCAGACGCAGCTTGCGGCCCGCGTAGTCGACCACGTCGTAGCGGCCCGCGACTGCGGTGACGTGCTTCATCCGCTCCAACGCGGCCTCGACCGGTACCCCGAACAACGATGCCACCGCCGCGGCGGTGACCGCGTTGGCGCGGTTGGCGCGGCCCGGAAGCTGCAGGTACAGCGGCCACACGCGCCCGTCGGGGTCGACCATCTGTTCGCCGGCCAGCGACCACGTGGGGGAGGGGCGCCGGAAGTCGCACTCCGAGCAGAACCAGTCCTCGCCCGGACGCTGCATGACGCCGCCGCACTGCGGGCACGACCAGGAGTCCTCCTGCCAGGTCTGCCCGGCGGCCACCCACAGGACGTCCTTGCTGGAGGACGCGGCCCACACGATGAGCGGGTCGTCGGCGTTGGCGACCACGATCGCCTCGCGACCGCGCAGGCCCTCGCGCCACTTCTCGGCGAGCATGCGCGTCTCCGCGGCCCGGTCGAGCTGGTCGCGGGAGAGGTTGAGCAGCGCGATGGCCACCGGGTCGGAGTCGCGGGCGACGCCGGCGAGGTACTTCTCGTCCACCTCGATCACGCCGTACTTGGCCTCGGCCCCGGCGCCCGCGAGGGCGGAGGTGATGCCGGCGGGCATGTTCGCGCCCAGCGCGTTGGACACCACCGGCCCGGCCGCGCGCATCGCCTCGGCGATCAGCCGGGTCGTGGTGGTCTTGCCGTTGGTACCCGAGACCAACACCACCTGCAGGCCCACGGACAACTGCGCGAGCAGGTCCGGAGCGAGGCGCAGCGCGAGCTTGCCGCCGATCACCGAACCACTGCCCTTGCCGGCACGCCGCGAGATCGCCGCGGTCACCCGACTCGCGGTGATCGCCAGTTTTGACCGCGGCGGCAGGGACTCGACGGAACGCTGGGGCGCTCCACCGCGGCCACCCTGGCCGGGAACGCTATTGCCTGACATCGAAGAAGGATCCTCCAAGGGACGGCCCCGACCGGCGGTGGCCCATGACCGGTTGTACCGGGTGTCACCCTATCGAGATCACGGGCCCTCGCGCCGACGCGTGGCCCCGTGTGCCTCTCCCGTCACAGCAGGTCAGATCGCGCTCGCCGGTACGAGGCTCGCTTCGCGCTCGCCGGTACCGGGCTCCCCGCTCACCGGTATCGGGTTCCTGCTCACCGGTACCGGCACAGACCGGTCGCCCGCCGTCCCGCCCGCTCGCCGCCACCCGCTCAGGGCAGTCGCCAGTCGACCGGTTCGGCCCCCAAGCCCACCAGAAGCTCGTTCGTCCGCGAGAACGGGCGGGAGCCGAAGAAGCCACCCGCAGCCGACAATGGCGACGGGTGCGCCGACTCCACGACGGCCGCCCCCGGGCCGAGCAAGGGTCGCGCGTTGCGCGCGTCGCGACCCCACAGGATGGACACCATCGGCTTGCCGCGCGCGGCCAGTGCCTTGATCGCCTGCTCGGTGACCTCCTCCCAGCCCTTGCCGCGATGCGCGGCGGAGTTGCCGGGAGCGGTGGTCAGCGCGCGGTTGAGCAGCAGTACGCCCTGTTGTGCCCACGGGGTCAGGTCACCGTTGGTGGGCATCGGGAGATCGAGGTCGTGACCCATCTCGGTGAAGATGTTGATCAGCGATTTCGGCAGTGGTCGCACGTGCGGGGCGACGGAGAAGCTCAACCCGATCGCGTGCCCGGGAGTGGGGTAGGGATCCTGCCCCACGATCAACACCCGTACGTCGTCGAACGGTTGGCTGAACGCGCGCAATACGTCCGCCCCGGCCGGTACGTAGCGCCGCCCGGCCGCTATCTCACCCCGCAGGAAGTCCCCCATCGCGGCCACTCTGCCCGCTACCGGTTCCAGGGCCTTCGCCCATCCTGCCTCGACAATCTCGCCCAACGGCCGTGCCACCATGGCGCCAGAGCATAGGGCAATCGGGTGACACCACCCTCACCGAGTGACACTCCGGCCCGGCGCACCCGCGCACCGCCTCGCCCATGTCCCCCGCCGACGACCGCGACCGATCACCCGTACCCCGCACCGGAGTCGCCCGTATCGCGCCGCGCTGTGCCGTGCCGCGCCCGGGCCGGGGCGGACGCGGGCGCGAACTGGGACGGCGGGCGGCATCCCCGAACCGGAGTCGCTCGTATCGCGCCGTGCTGTGCCCGGGTCGACGCGGGCGCGGGCGCGATCTGGGACGGTCGGCGGTATCCCCGCATCGCAGTCGCTCGTATTGCGCCGCGCCCGGGCCGAGACCGACGCGGGCGCGC
>NZ_WWJX01001377.1 GCF_009865215.1 Streptomyces sp. SID3343
GAGAGCGCGGCGCGCTCGACTCCGGCGCGCTGTACAACCTGCTCCCGGGCGGTCGACCGGTGGCCGACCGCGCCGCCCGCGCCGAGGTGGCCGCCCTGTGGGGCGTCCCGGACCTGCCCGGCGACTACGGCCTGGACACCGCGGCGATCCTGACCGCGGCCCGTGAACAGCGCCTGGGCGCCGTCGTGATCGGCGGCGTCGACGTCGACGACCTGCCCGATCCCGCCGGCGCGCTGGCCGCGCTGGACGCGGCCCGCTTCGTGGTCAGCCTCGAACTGCGCCACAGCGCGGTGACCGAACGCGCCGACGTGGTCTTCCCCGTCGCCGCACCCGCCGAGAAGCCCGGCACCTTCGTCGACTGGGAAGGCCGCGAACGCCCGTTCGCCACCGTCCTGAAGAAGGACCAGCTCACCGGCGACCTCGCGGCCGTGCTGACCGACCTGCGGGTGCTCGACGCGATCGCCGAGGCGATGTCGGGCGAGCGCGAAGCCAACGCGATCCACCTGCCGTCGCTGACCGCGGCCCGCCGCGAGATCCGCCGGCTGGGCCGGTGGACCGGCGAGCGCGGCCCGGCCCCCGAGGGTCGAGCCCGCGAACTCCCGCGCCCCGGCCCCGGCGAGGCCGTCCTCGCCACCTGGCGCCTCCTGCTCGACGAGGGGCGCGCGCAGGACGGCGAACCCCACCTGGCCGGCACCCGGCGCGCGCCGGTGGTGCGGCTGTGTGCCTCCACGGCCGCCGAGATCGGCGCCCGCGACGGTGGCGGCGTCACCGTGACCTCCCCGCACGGGGAGATCACGCTGCCGCTGAGCATCACCGACATGACCGAGCGCGTGGTGTTCCTGCCCGCGAACTCGCCCGGCTCCTCGGTGCATCGCGCGCTGCGGGTCGGGGCCGGCGAGGTCGTCAAGATCCGACCCGCCGACTTCGCGCAGGCGGACGGCCCGCCCAACGGGACCGGCCGCAACGGCCGGACCGCCCACGTCTTCGAGGAGGAGCGGTGACGGACAGCGGCATCGAGCTCGCCGCGGCCGGGTTCGGCACCGACGTCTGGTGGCTGATCCTGGTCAAGGCGGTACTCATCTTCGCGTTCTGCGTCGTCATGACGCTGTTCGCGATCTGGTGGGAACGCAAGGTGGTGGCCTGGATGCAGATGCGCATCGGCCCCAAGTACACCGGCCCGCAGGGCCTGCTCCAGTCCCTCGCGGACGGCGTGAAGCTCGCGCTCAAGGAGGACATCACCGTCAAGGGCGCCGACAAGGCCGTCTACATCATCGCGCCGATCGTGGCGATGGTCCCGGCGTTCATGGCGTTCGCGGTGATCCCCTTCGGGCCCGAGGTGTCGATGTTCGGACACCGCACCCACCTCCAGCTGACCGATCTGCCGGTCGCGGTCCTCTACATCCTCGCGGTCGCCTCCGTGGGCATCTACGGCATCGTGCTCGCGGGCTGGTCCTCCGGCTCGACGTATCCGCTGCTCGGCGGCCTGCGCAGCTCGGCCCAGATGATCTCCTACGAGATCGCGATGGGCCTGTCGTTCGCGGCGGTCTTCCTGTACTCGGGCTCGATGTCCACGTCGGAGATCGTCGCCGCGCAGCAGGACACGTGGTACGCGATCCTGCTGCCCGTCTCGTTCATCATCTACGTGGTCGCGATGATCGGGGAGACCAACCGCGCCCCCTTCGACCTCCCCGAGGCCGAAGGCGAACTGGTCGGCGGCTTCCACACCGAATACTCGTCGCTGAAGTTCGCGCTGTTCTTCCTCGCCGAGTACGTGAACATGGTGGTCGTCAGCTCGCTGGCCACCACGCTCTTCCTCGGCGGCTACCTCGCGCCGTGGCCGATCACCGCGGTGTGGGAGGGCGCCAACTCCGGCTGGTGGCCCTTCCTTTGGTACTTCCTCAAGGTGCAGGCCTTCATCTTCGTCTTCATCTGGCTGCGCGGAACGCTTCCCCGGTTCCGCTACGACCAGTTCATGAAGATCGGGTGGAAGGTACTGATCCCGCTCTCGCTCGTGTGGCTGATGCTGGTGGCCACCGTGCGCGCGCTCAAGAACGAGGGCTACGAGCAGTCCCGGATCATCATGTGGGTTGCGGGCGGTGTGATCGTCCTGCTCCTGCTGTCGATCCTGTGGGACGCGGTGATGCCCGCCAAGGACGACGACCGGGCGAAGGTCCCCGATCCGCCGTTCGACCCGATGGCGGGCGGGTTCCCCGTACCGCCCCTGCCGGGACAGCAACTCGCGCCCGTACCCCGCCGTAACGTGCGCAGGCCCGAGCCGGTCGGTGCGCCGGCCGCGGGGGACGCCCCGGACGACCGCACTGAAGGAGAGGCATAGACCCGTGCCCAAGTTCCTCGGACCGGTCGCGGGGTTCGGTGTCACCTTCGCGACGATGTTCAAGAAGGCCAACACCGAGTACTACCCGTACGAAAAGAAGGTCACCGCACCGCGTTTCCACGGCCGGCACCAGCTCAACCGATACGCCGACGGCCTGGAGAAGTGCATCGGCTGCGAACTGTGCGCGTGGGCGTGTCCCGCCGACGCGATCTTCGTGGAGGGTGCCGACAACACCGACGAGGAACGCTTCTCGCCCGGTGAGCGGTACGGCCGCAACTACCAGATCAACTATCTGCGCTGCATCTTCTGTGGCCTGTGCATCGAGGCGTGCCCGACCCGGGCGCTCACCATGACCAACGAGTTCGAGTTGGCCGACACCAGCCGGGCGAGCCTGATCTTCACCAAGGAGCAGCTCCTCGCCCCGCTGTACGAGGGCATGGTGGCCCCGCCGCACGCGATGTATCCGGACACCACGGACACCGACTACTACCTGGGCAACGTCAAAGAGGCCGCGCCCGGCACGAAGACCCAGGGCGAGCCCGGGGATTCGGTAGTGACGGCGGCGCAGGGGACGGAGGCCGGCCGATGAGTGGCGGTATCGAGTTCGCGGCCGAGGTCACCAAGACCTCCACCGGCGAGGCGTTCCAGTTCTACGTGCTCGGCGCGGTCGCGCTGATCGGCGCCGTGGCCACCGTCTTCTTCAAGAAGGCGGTGCACAGCGCGCTTGCGCTGGTGACCACGATGATGTGCCTGGCGATCTTCTACCTCGCCCAGGGCGCGGTGTTCCTGGGCATCGTGCAGATCGTCGTCTACACCGGCGCGATCATGATGCTCTTCCTGTTCGTGCTGATGCTGGTCGGTGTCTCCTCGGTCGACTCGCTCAAGGAGCAGTTGCGCGGTCAGCGGATCGCGGCGGCGGCCCTGGGCCTGGGCTTCGGCATCCTGTTGGTGGCGGGCATCGCCAACGCGTCGATCACGCACTTCACCGCCCTCGCGACCAAGACCCCGGGCACGCCCCCGGTGGCCCCGGCCGAGACCGACGACGTCGCCCTCAAGGCGGCCGCCGCGGGCAACGTGCAGGGCTTGGCGCACCAGATCTTCACCAAGTACATCTGGGCGTTCGAGATGACCAGCGCGCTGCTGATCACCGCGGCGGTCGGCGCGATGGTGCTCGCGCACCGCGAGCGGCTCGAACCGCGCAAGACCCAGCGCGAGTTGGCCCAGGCGCGGGTGCGCGACAACAAGCAGCTCGCGCCGCTGCCCACGCCCGGGGTGTACGCCCGGCACAACGCCGTGGACGTACCCGCGTTGCTGCCCGACGGCAGCATCTCCGAACTGTCGGTCAACGGCACGCTGCGCGCACGCGGTCAGATCCGCGACGTCAGCGCGGAAGTCGTGCACAGCGTCGCGGCGTTGGAGTCGGCCGGGGTCGACGACGACGACGAGGCGTGGCCGGTGGAAGGCGACGCGCCGGCCGCGGCGCCCGTTCCCACCGCCCGTCAGGAGCGCGGCAACACCGACGACGCGTCAGGCGACGGTTGTGGCAACGAGGTTGCCGCCGGCGCAGGCTCCAAGGAGGGGCGCCCGTGAACCCGGTGAACTACCTGTACCTGTCCGCACTGCTGTTCACGATCGGCGCGTGCGGGGTCCTGCTCCGGCGCAACGCGATCGTCGTGTTCATGTGCGTCGAACTGATGCTGAACGCCTGCAACCTGGCGTTCGTGACGTTCGGCCGGATGCACGACAACCTCGACGGCCAGATCATCGCGTTCTTCACGATGGTCGTCGCCGCGTGCGAGGTCGTGGTCGGACTGTCCATCATCATCGCCATCTTCCGCAGCCGCCGTACGGCCTCGGTCGACGACGCCAGCCTCATGAAGTGGTAGGTCGGAACCGGTGATTCAAACGTCCTCCCTGGCCTCCGGCGTCGTCCTCGCGAACGAGGGCGGCGGCGGCCTGCACTCGGTCGCCGCCGACGGCGCGTTCTCGGCGCTGTGGCTGGTCATCGGCCTGCCGTTGATCGGCGCGGCGCTGCTGCTCGTCGGCGGCAAGCGCACCAATGCCTTCGGCCACCTCCTCGCCACCGCGACGGCCCTCGGGTCGTTCGTGGTCGGCGTGCTCATGTTCGTGACCATGCTCGACAAGGACGGCGCGGGCCGCTCGGTCGACCAGCACCTGTGGACCTGGGCGCCGGTCAACGAGTTCCAGGCCGACATCGGTCTGCACCTGGACCAGTTGTCCGTGGTGTTCGTGCTGCTGATCACCGGTGTGGGCTCGCTGATCCACATCTACTCGATCGGCTACATGGAGCACGACGAGAACCGTCGGCGCTTCTTCGCCTACCTGAACCTGTTCGTCGCCTCGATGCTGTTGCTGGTGCTGGCGAACAACTTCCTGCTGCTGTACGTCGGTTGGGAGGGTGTGGGTCTTGCCTCCTACCTTTTGATCGGTTTCTGGCAGCACAAGCCCAGCGCCGCGACCGCCGCCAAGAAGGCGTTCATCATGAACCGCGTCGGCGACTTCGGTCTGGCCGTCGCGATCTTCCTGATGTTCACCACGTTCGGCACGTTCGACTTCGACGCCGTGCTCGGCGGCAGCGCGGCCGCGAGCGACGGCACGATGACCGCGATCGGCCTGATGTTGCTGTTGGCCGCGTGCGGCAAGTCGGCGCAGTTCCCGCTGCAGGCGTGGCTGGGCGACGCGATGGAGGGCCCGACCCCGGTCTCGGCCCTGATCCACGCGGCGACCATGGTCACCGCCGGCGTGTACCTGATCACCCGGTCGGCGGAGATCTTCAACGCCTCCCCCGACGCGCAGCTCGCGGTCACCATCGTGGGCGCGATCACCGTGCTGTTCGGGGCGATCGTCGGGTGTGCCAAGGACGACATCAAGAAGGCCCTCGCGGCCTCGACGATGAGCCAGATCGGCTACATGATCCTGGCCGCGGGCCTGGGTCCGATCGGCTACGCGTTCGCGATCATGCACCTGGTCACGCACGGCTTCTTCAAGGCCGGTCTGTTCCTGGGCGCCGGTTCGGTGATGCACGGCATGAACGACGAGGTCGACATGCGCCGCTACGGCGGCCTGCGAAAGTACCTGCCGATCACGTTCGTCACCTTCGGCCTGGGTTACCTCGCGATCATCGGCTTCCCGCTCCTGTCCGGGTTCTTCACCAAGGACAAGATCATCGAGGCCGCGTTCGCCAAGGGCGGCACGTCCGGTTGGATCCTGGGCACGGTGACGCTGATCGCCGCCGCCCTCACCGCGTACTACATGACGCGCGTGATGCTGATGACGTTCTTCGGCAAGGAACGCTGGAAGGAAGCCCCGGTCGGCGCGGCGGCCGACTGGCAGGAGCCGCACCCGCACGAGTCGCCGATCACGATGACCGGTCCGATGATCCTGCTGGCCTTCGGCTCGGTGTTCGCGGGCGGCCTGTTCGTGCTCAACGACTCGTTCGTGAAGTGGCTCACCCCGATCACCGGCTTCTCGCACGGCGACCTGCCGATGAGCGAGTGGGCGGTCACGGGCGCGGCGGTGGCGATGGTCGCGCTGGGCACGGCGGTGGCGTACGTGCAGTACGCGCGCCGCGACGTGCCCGCCGTGGCCCCGGCCGCGAGCGTGGTCACCGTGGCCGCGCGCAAGGACCTGTACCAGGACGCGATCAACGAGGGCCTGGTCATGCGACCCGGCCAGTACCTGACCCGCCTGCTCGTGTGGTTCGACAACCGGGGCATCGACGGATTCGTGGGCGGGCTCGCGGCGTTCTTCGGTGGCACCTCGGCGCGGGTGCGCAAGGTGCAGACCGGGTTCGTCCGCTCGTACGCGCTGTCCATGTTCGGCGGCACGGCCTTGGTCGTGGCCGCGACGCTGATGGCTCGGATGGCGTGACGATGACGATGCCGACACGACCCCAGATCGCCCATCCCGTAGGCGCATCGGCGGAGGGACTTCGATGAACGGCCACTTTCCCTGGCTGACGACGCTCGCGGCGCTGCCGTTCGTCGGCGGCCTGTGCGTCGCCGCCGTGCCGGCGGGCAAGCGCAAACTCGCCAAGAACGTGGCGTTGCTGTTCTCGCTGCTCACACTCGCTCTCGCGATCGTGGTGGCGACCAAGTTCGACAACGACGGCGGCCGCTTCCAGATCACCGAGAGCTACAGCTGGATCTCGTCCTTCGGGGTGCACTGGTCGCTCGGCGTGGACGGGATCGGCCTCGTGCTGATCCTGCTCACCGCGGTGCTCATGCCGCTGCTGATCCTCGCGTCGTGGAACGACGCGGACGGGGTCCCGGTCGACGGTGACGGCCCGGCGAACGGCGGCAGGCCCGCGCCGCGCAGCACGCACGCGTTCTTCGCGCTCATGCTGATGGTCGAGGCCATGGTCGTGGTGTCCTTCGCGGCCACCGACGTGTTCATGTTCTACGTCTTCTTCGAAGCCATGTTGATCCCGATGTACTTCCTCATCGGCGGCTTCGGCGGCCCGCAACGCTCCTACGCGGCCGTGAAGTTCCTGCTGTACAACCTCCTCGGCGGCCTGGTCATGCTGGCCGCGGTGGTGGGCCTGTACGTGGTGACGGCCAACCAGGGCATCGGCAGCGGCGGGCACGGCACCTTCGACCTCGCCAGGATCTCGGCGGCGGTCGCCAACGGCGAACTGGACATCAACCCCGGCGCCGAGAAGGCGATGTTCCTGGGCTTCATGTTCGCGTTCGCGGTCAAGGCCCCGCTGTGGCCCTTCCACACCTGGCTGCCGGACACCATGACCGAGGCCACCCCGGGGGTCGCGGTGCTGGTGACCGCGATGGTCGACAAGGTCGGCACGTTCGCGATGCTGCGGTTCTGCCTGGAGATCTTCCCGGACGCGTCCAGGTTCTTCGCGCCCGTGGTGATCACCCTGGCGGTGATCGGCATCATCTACGGCGCGCTGCTCGCGGTGGGCCAGACCGACATCAAGCGGCTGATCGCCTACACGTCGATCTCGCACTTCGGCTTCATCATCCTGGGCATCTTCGTGATGACCAGTCAGGGCCAGTCGGGCGCGACGCTGTACATGGTCAACCACGGCTTCTCCACCGCGGCCCTGCTGCTGATCGCGGGGTTCATGATCTCGCGCCGGGGCAGCAACATGATCGCCGACTTCGGCGGCGTGCAAAAGGTCGCCCCGATTCTCGCGGGTACGTTCCTGGTGGCCGGACTGGCAACCCTGTCGATGCCGGGACTTGCCCCGTTCGTCAGCGAATTCCTGGTGTTGGTCGGGGCGTTCGCGAAGTACAAGGTGGCCGCGATCTTCGCGACCACCGGCATCGTGCTCGCCGCGCTGTACGTCCTGGTGCTCTACCAACGCACCATGACCGGCCCGCTCCGCCCGGGCAACGAGAAGCTGCGCGACCTGGTGCCCCGCGAACTCGCGGTGGTGGTACCGCTGATCGCGTTCCTGCTCGTGCTCGGGGTCTACCCCAAGCCCGTCCTCGACGCGGTGAACCCGGCCGTGGACCACACGCTCAGCCGGGTCGAACAAAAGGATCCGGCGCCCAAGCGGCCGATCGTCGAGCAGGCGGCGGGCACCTCCGAGGCGCACACCACTGATGGAGGCTCCAAGTGAGCATGAGCGCCGCCGCAGCGGCAACGGTGTCGAAGGTGGACGCGCCCACCATCGAGTACGGCAAGCTGTCGCCGATCCTGATCGTCGCGGGCGTGGCCGTCGTCGGCGTGCTGATCGAGGCGTTCGCGCCCCGGCCGGCGCGCTACCGCGCGCAGCTCACGGTGGCTCTGGTCGGCATGATCGGCGCGTTCGGCGCGGTCGTGTGGCTCGCCCGCGACCTGCCCGACGACCACCGCGGCAGCCTCACCGCGATGGGCGCGGTGGCCGTGGACGGCCCGTCCCTGTTCCTGCAGGGCACGCTGTTGCTGATCGGCATCGCGTCCATCCTGCTGATCGCCGAACGCAAGCTGGAGCCCGCCGGCGGCGACGCGTTCGCCCCGCAGGCCGCGGCGGCGCCGGGCAGCAGGCAGGAGGTCGAGGCCACCCGCGCGGGGTGGACCCAGACCGAGGTCTACCCGCTGACCATGTTCTCGCTGACGGGCATGCTGCTCTTCCCGGCGGCCAACGACCTGTTGATGATGTTCGTGGCGCTCGAAGTGCTCTCGCTGCCGCTGTACCTGCTGTGCGGGCTCGCCCGGCGCAACCGGCTGGTGTCGCAGGAGGCCGCGCTCAAGTACTTCCTGCTCGGCGCGTTCTCGTCGGCGTTCTTCCTGTTCGGCGTGGCCATGCTCTACGGCTACTCGGGCAGCATCTCGCTGGCCAAGATCGCGGTCGCCTCCGGTGGTGCGATGGACAACGACGCGCTGCTGCTGATCGGGCTCGCGATGGTCTCGGTCGGTCTGCTGTTCAAGGTCGGCGCGGTGCCGTTCCACTCGTGGACGCCCGACGTGTACCAGGGCGCGCCCACCCCGATCACCGGGTTCATGGCCGCCGCGACCAAGGTCGCCGCGTTCGGCGCGATGATGCGCTTCTTCTACGTCGCGCTGCCGGGCATGCGCTGGGACTGGCGCCCGGTGATGATCGGCGTCGCGATCCTGACCATGGTCGCCGGCGCGGTCATCGCGATCACCCAGACCGACGTCAAGCGCCTGTTGGCGTACTCGTCGATCGCTCACGCGGGTTTCATCCTGACCGGAATGATCGCGATGAACGACGCGGGCGTGTCGTCCTCGATGTTCTATCTTGTCGCCTATGGGTTCGTCACTCTGGGTGCCTTCGCGGTGGTCACTCTGGTACGCGACGCCCGCGGCGAGGCGACGCATCTGTCCCACTGGGCCGGTCTCGGCAGGCGCTCCCCGCTGGTCGCAGGAGTGTTCGCACTGTTCCTGCTCGCGTTCGCCGGTATCCCGCTGACCAGCGGGTTCGCAGGCAAGTTCGCGGTCTTCCAGGCAGCCGCGCAAGGGGGCGCCGGGAGCCTCGTGGTGGTCGGTGTGCTGTGCAGCGCGATCGCCGCGTTCTTCTACGTGCGGGTCATCGTGTTGATGTTCTTCTCGGAGCCCAAGGCCGACGGACCGACCGTTGTCGTACCGAGCGTGATGACCACCGCTGCCATCGCGCTCGGGGTTGCCGTTACCGTGGTCCTTGGCATCCTCCCGCAGCCGGTTCTCGACCTCGCGGACAAGGCCGCCTTGTTCGTCCATTAGGCAGGACGCAGAGACTCTGCGTGATCGACAGGAGAGCACCGTCATGGCGATCGTGGGGCCCTTCGGGCTGAGCGTCACGGACGAGACTCTCGACGCCGACATCAGAGCGGGGATGGCCGCCGTGGAGCAGGAGCTCCTGGCGGCCACCAAGAGCGAGTTCGCCTATCTGACGCAGACCTCGCGACACCTCGTCGAGGCGGGCGGCAAGCGGTTCCGGCCTCTGCTGGTTCTGCTCGCCGCCCAATTCGGCGACTGGCAGTCCCCGGGCGTGGTCCCGGCGGCGGTGGTGTGCGAACTGACCCACCTCGCGACTCTGTACCACGACGACGTGATGGACGAGGCGCTGTTGCGGCGGGGCGCGCCGAGCGCGAACTCGCGGTGGGACAACTCGGTCGCGATCCTGACCGGCGACTTCCTGTTCGCCCGGGCCTCGGAGATCGTCGCCGACCTGGGCGCCGACGCGGTCCGGATCCAGGCGCGGGCGTTCGCCCGGCTGGTCACCGGCCAGATCCGCGAGACGGTCGGCCCCGGCACGGGCGACGACCCGGTCGAGCACTACCTGTCGGTGATCGCGGACAAGACCGGGTCGCTGATCGCGGCCTCGGGGCAGTTCGGCGCGATGTTCGCGGGCGCCGACGAGCACGTGGTCGACATCCTGACCCGCTACGGCGAGCGGTTCGGCGTCGCGTTCCAACTCGCGGACGACGTGCTGGACATCACGAGCGACTCCACGGAGTCCGGCAAGACCCCCGGCACGGATCTGCGCGAAGGCGTCCCCACGCTGCCGGTGTTGCACCTGCGCGCGGGGGTCGCGGGCAAGTCGGCGGCCGAGGACCGGCACCTGTTGAACCTGCTCGACGGCCCGATCGTGGACGACGACCGGCATGCGGAGGCGCTCGATCTGCTGCGGGCGCACCCGGCGTTGGTGCGGGCCCGCGAAGACACTCGGCGTTATGCCGAAGAGGCTCGGGAGGTTTTGGCGCCGCTGCCTGATTGCAGTGCCAAGCGGGCGTTGTCGTCGTTGTGTGAGCTTGTCGTGGAGCGCAGCGCGTAGGGCCTGGTGGCCTGCCGGGTTGCGCATGGCCCTGGCGGGCCGCG
Organism: Streptomyces sp. SID3343; assembly: GCF_009865215.1. GTDB lineage: Bacteria > Actinomycetota > Actinomycetes > Streptomycetales > Streptomycetaceae > Embleya. The sequence continues at coordinate 10,619 of NZ_WWJX01001377.1, forward strand.
CGGTTGGCCTCAGGCGCCGGCCGGGCTGTTTGGTTTGGTCGGGTTTTGTGGTTGTGGGGCCCTTGGTGGGCCGTTGTCCTCAAACGCCGGACGGGCTGTTTGGCTTGTCGGGTTTTGTGGTTGTGGGGTCCTTGGCGGGACGTTGTTCTCGAACGCCGGACGGGCTGTTTGGCTTGTCGGGTTTTGTGGTTGTGGGGTCCTTGGCGGGGACGTTGGCCTCGAACGTCGGACGGGCTGATGTGTCGGTCGGCCTTTGGGCGAGGGGCGGCCAGTGCTCCCGGGGGAGTACGGGCCGCGTACGCCGCCATCTTCGCACCGTAGTGGCGAGTCACCATCAAGTGCCGCTCCGTGGGCGGGTTTGCGCCTTGAGGTTGACGGATCGATGTGACGTGCGGCCGACGCGTCGAGGGTGTTGCCGATGGTCCTCTTGAGGGGTCGTACCGGGACCACTCGCTCAGGGGGCACACGCAATGACTCGTACAACCCGCCGGCACGTGCCGTGGCGGTTCGCGGCTCCGATCGCCGTCGCCGCTGCGGCGGTCGGGGCCGTGACCTTCGGTCCGGCCGCGTTCGCCGACGACTCGCATCCGGCACTACCCGACCTGACTGCCGAACAACTCGTCGCCAAGGTGACCGCCGCGCAGGCCGACGCGATATCCGGCACCGTGCGGATCGACACCGACCTCGGCCTGCCGGCCATGCCGGGTCGGGGCGGCGGTCCGCAGGCGCTCGTCTCCGGCACCCACAAGCTCCAGGTGGCCGTGGACGGCGCCGACCGTCAGCGGATCGGCATCATCTCCGACCTCGCCGAGTACAACGTCATCCACAACGGCCGCGACGTGTGGACGTACGACAGTCGCGGCCACGTCGCCACCCACGGCACGGTCGACGCGACCGGGCCCGACCTCGCGACGCTCGTCCCGACCACGCCGCAGGCCGCGGCCCGACAACTGCTCGACCTCGTCGGCCCGACCACCGAGGTGCGGGTCGACGGCACGGCCGAGGTGGCCGGGCGGGACGTGTATCGGCTGACCTTCGCGCCCAAGGCCCAGGGCAGCCTGGTCGCCGGCGCGACGGTGAGCGTGGACGCCGAGACCGGGGTACCGCTGCGGGTCACGGTGGACACCGTCAAGGGCGGCAAGGCCGCGATCGACGTCGGCTTCGAGGACGTGTCCTACGGCAAGCCGGCCGCCGGCACGTTCGACTTCAAGCCGCCGGCCGGGGCCAAGGTCGAGGAGGCGCCGACGCACGAAGCGGCGCCGGGCGCTCCGGCGACTGCCGAGGCGCCGGGGGCTCCCGCGCTGCCGGGTGCGGCCGACGGCAAGGCTCCCGCGCTCCTCGGCGACGGGTGGGCCACCGTCGTCGAACTCCCGGGTGGGGGCGCCGGTCAGGGCAAGGACGTCACCGGCATGCTCGGCAAACTGGGCAAGCCGGTTCCGGGCGGCACCCTGATCAACACCCGCCTGATCAGCGTCCTCACCACCGACTCGGGCCACGTCTTCGCCGGCGCGGTCGACGGGGACACCCTCCGGCGCGTCGCCGAGCAGCGGATCGCGGCCCGGCGATGAGCGCGTCCACGGTGGTCGGAACCGACGCCATCCGTACCGAGGGGCTGTCCAAGCGCTACGGCCGGGACCGGCTCGCCGTGGACGGACTGGACCTGACCGTGCCCGCCGGCTCCGTCTTCGGGTTCCTCGGGCCCAACGGATCCGGCAAGACCACGACCATCCGGATGCTGCTCGGCCTGATCCGGCCGACCAGCGGATCGGTCACCCTGCTCGACGGCGCCATGCCCGGCGCCGTCGGGCAGGTCCTGCCCCGGGTCGGCGCACTGATCGAAGGCCCGGCCCACTACGGCTTCCTGACGGGTCGCCAGAACCTGGACCGGCTCGACGCCGCCGACCCCACGTCCGACCCGCGTACCCGCACCGCGCGGGTGGACGACGCGCTGGCCAAGGTCGGCCTGACTGCGGTGTCCGGGCGCAAGGCCCGGGCGTACTCGCTCGGCATGAAGCAACGCCTGGGCATCGCCTCCGCCCTGCTGCGCCCGCGCGACCTGCTCGTCCTGGACGAGCCCACCAACGGCCTGGACCCGCAGGGCATGCGCGAGATCCGCGCGCTGATCCGCACCCTGGCCGCCGACGGCACCACCGTGTTCCTGTCCTCGCACCTGCTCGACGAGATCGAACAGGTCTGCACCGACGTGGCCGTGATGAGCCACGGCAGGCTGATCACCCAGGGCACGGTCGAGTCGCTGCGCGCCGGCACCAGGCCGCGCCTGATCGTCACCACGCCCGACGGCGCCGAGGCCGCCGCGCTGTTGGCCCGGCTCGGTGCGACCGACATCGCGCGTACCCCCGACGGCGTCGAGGCCGACCCGGCGCCGCTGGAGCCGGAGGAGATCTGCGCGGCGCTGGTCCGCGCCGACGTCCGGATCCGCTCGTTCACGCTCGCGAGACCGTCCCTGGAGGACGCGTTCGTCGCCCTGACCGGAGAAGGCTTCGATGTCACCGACTGACGCACTGCCCAAGAACGGGGTCCTGTCACCCGCGTTCCGCTACGCGAACACCGGCGCCGAGACCCTCCCGGCCGAGCGGCTGCCTCGGCTGCGCGGGCTGATGCGCAGCGAACTGCGCCTGGTGTTCCTGCGCCCGCGCACCGCCGCGATGCTGGGCTTCCTGGCCCTGGTGCCGGTCCTGCTCGGCGTCGCGCTGCGCTACTTCCACGACGGCAGCGATTCCGGCGGCAACGACGGTGGCGGCGGGGCCTTGGACTTCGTCAACCAGGTCACCGGCAACGGCCTGTTCCTGGTCTTCGCGTCGCTCGCCGCGGCGCTGCCGTTCTTCCTGCCGATGACGGTCGGCGTCGTCGCCGGCGACTCGATCGCGGGCGAGGCCAACAGCGGGACGCTGCGCTATCTGCTGGTCGCCCCGGCCGGGCGAACCCGCCTGCTGCTGGTCAAGTTCGGGGGCATCCTCGCGTTTTGCCTCGCGGCGACGCTCACGGTCGCGCTGACGGCCCTGGTGGTGGGCGCCGTGCTGTTCCCGATGGGCGACGTGCCGCTGCTGACCGGCGACACCATCTCGATGACCGAGGCCTCGTGGCGCGCCGTCCTGATCGCGCTGTGCGTCGCGGCCTCGCTGGTCGGCCTGGCCGCGATCGGCCTGTTCGTGTCGACGCTCACCACGATTCCGGTGGCGGCGATGGCCACGACCGTGGGCGTGGTCATCGTGACCGCGATCCTGACGAGCATTCCCCAGCTCTCCGCGCTCCACCCGTGGCTGTTCACCGACGGCTGGCTGAGCTTCGGCGACCTCCTGCGCAACCCCGTCCCCACCGACGACATCCTGCGCAACCTGGGCCTCCAGGCCGCCTACACCGCCGTCTTCGGCACCGCGGCCTGGTCCCGCATCCACGAACGCGACATCACGACGTGAGAAGCGGATCGACGCCCGAGGCCGGGGTCGTGGGTGTCCGTGCGCGGGGACGCCGGTCGGGCGACCGGCTTGTCGACCCGGTTCCGCCGGCCTCGGCGCCGAGATCAAGGGCGCGAAGGCCGAAAAGCCGCGGTATCGGTGGTGGCGCCTCGGAGTGCGCATCGCCATCCTGGAGGTGGCACGGGCGGGCGCTCGGCCGTGGATCGCGCGAGGGGGATGCGATGTCGCAAGGGCCCGAGCCGGCGGAGCCGCGGGTGACGAGGTCGCTCATCGACCGCATAGGGCGCGAGCGAGTCGAAGAGTTGACGGCCGAAGCCGTTCGCGAGGCGGTCGCCGAGTTGCACGCGGTGGGGTTGCCGGCTGTCGGGGGCGAGAACGGGCGCGTGTACAAGGAGTACGCGGACGGGACCAGGGTCTACCTCGACGAAGAGGAGCCGGGCGCCCGGGAGTTCAGGTTGTACGCCGACGGTACGAAGGTCTGCCCGGACGAGGCGGAGAACGGCTGACGCTCTCGACGCCGACGGGTCGACGGGCCAGCTGCTCGGACCCGAGGACGCCCGAGGACGCCCGAGGCCACCGCGTCGAGGTGCACGCGGTGGCCTCGCCGTTCGGGTGGTGGGGGTCCTAGAGGGCGCCCGACGCGGAGATCTCGATCTTCGCGCTGGTCTTGCCGCTGCGCGAGCCCTTGGCCTCGATCGCGCGGACCACGGCCATGCTGTCCTCGTCGGCGACCTCGCCGAACACGACGTGCTTGCCGTCGAGCCAGTCGGTCACGACGGTCGTGATGAAGAACTGCGAGCCGTTGGTGTTGGCGCCCGCGTTGGCCATCGACAGCTGGCCCGGCTTGGTGTGCTTGAGCGTGAAGTTCTCGTCGGCGAACTTCTCGCCGTAGATGCTCTTGCCGCCGGTGCCGTCGCCGCGGGTGAAGTCGCCGCCCTGGAGCATGAACTGCGGGATGACGCGGTGGAAGCTCGACCCGGCGAAGCCGAAGCCCTTCTCGCCGGTGGCGAGGGCGCGGAAGTTCTCCGCGGTCTTGGGCACTACGTCATCGAACAGGTTGAAGTTGATCCGCCCGGCGGGCGCGCCGTCGATGGTGATGTCGAAGTAGACCTTGGTTGTCATGACCACCATCCTGACACTCCCGCCCACCCGCAGTGGACGCCGCCACCTGCACGGCGTGCCGAAGGCGGGTGATTCCGGCGAACCGGGCCCGTCTCGACCGGACTTCGGACGCCGGGCGAACCGGTCACCACGCCTCGTGACGCTCGAAGTCTGTCGCGCAAACCAGTTTACGAAGAGCCGATTTCGCCGTAGGGTTTGCAGCACAAACCAGTCTGGGGAGTGAAGCGATGGACCTGCGGCACCTGGAGTCGGCGGGAACGAACTATCCCTACACACACGTGCAGGGCCTCTACGGCATCCCCTTCGGCCTCGTGCTGACCCTGGTCGGGCTGACCAACCTGGACGATCCGCCCGTGGGCCCCTGGGCGCTCGGCGCGGCATTGCTGGTGCCCCTTGCCGTGTTGGCCGGCGTCTCGCTGCACTACGCGCACCGCTTCGGCCGGGTCACGCCCACCCGGAGCCGGCAGACGCGCTACCTTGCCGCCACGGCGGCGGGCTTCGTACTCTTCGTCGGGGTGGACCAACTGGCCAGGTCGGTGCTGGGTCGACCTCCCGAGCAGGCGGTCAGTACGACGTTGGCCGCGTGGTCGCTGGGCATGCTGGTCTTCTACGCGACATCCGCGGGGCTGAGGGCCCATCACATCGCGGTCTGGGGCTCGGCGTTCGTGGCCGGTATCCTGCCGATCTGGGGCCTGGGCGTCGACAGGGACGCGGTGGCCTACTTCCCGATCGGTGCGGCGACACTCGTTTCGGGACTCCTCGACCACCGCCTCCTCGTCCGCACCTTCCGGTCCTACCAGGACTTGAACCTCGAGGACGGCAATGGCGGAGAGTAACGACGACCTGGCGCTCGACCGGCTGATCCACGAGCCGGCCCGGCTCGCGATCATGACGGTGATGTCGTCCGTCAAGACCGCCGACTTCGTCTTCCTGCAACGCACGACCGGCCTGACCAAGGGCAACCTGTCCAGCCATCTGAGCAAGCTGGAGGAGGCCGGTCTCGTGCGGATCGAAAAGCGGTTCGTCCTCAAGAAACCCAACACCAACGTCGAACTGACCCCCGACGGCAGAGACCGGATCGCCAGGCACTGGGACCAACTGGACCGCCTGAAAAACCTCGCCCACACCCCACCGGAGCAATAGCCCCGCACGCAGGGCGCCGCCCCCGAAGTCGCACCGGCCGCACCCGCGTCGCCCGCACCCGACGGCTCACGGCGCGGCC
>NZ_WWJX01001378.1 GCF_009865215.1 Streptomyces sp. SID3343
CCCCGAACCGCCGCGCCGCGTCCAGGAGGTTGCGGTTGTCCTCGGTCCGCAGCCGGTTGGTCACCGGAAGATCCCAGGCCAGGCGCGGAAGGTCGAGCTCGGGCGGCATCGCGGTGAGCATGTCGACGACGGCGTCCGGCGCGGCCGCGTCCACGGCCCGCAGGAGTTCCTCCCGATCGAGCGCGTTGGCGGCGACGGCCTCGACGCCCGCGGCCCGCAACGCGTCGGCGCGGAGCTCGGTCCGGCAGATCCCGATCACGTCGTGGCCGACCGCTCGCAGCAACGGCACCAGCGCACGGCCGACCACTCCGCCGGTTCCCGCGACGAGTACACGCATGAGTTCTCCCGTTGTCTCGGCGTGCCGCCCGTTCCGTCCGCGGCGACTTCGCGAACAGGACGGGCGAGGCTGCTCCAGTGTGACAACCGGCGAAGGTGACCCGCCTCACGGGATACGTTTCCCGACCGCCCGCGCCGCCGTACGGCCCGTCCCCGGCCAGTCCCCGGCCCGCTCCCCGATCCGTCCCCGCCCCGTCCCGACCCGTCCCCGCCCCTGACCCGGCCCCACTCCGGAGCCCGCGCCGACCGACCCGGAGCCACCCCCGCCCGACACCGGCGCGTGGCGAATGTTCGCCTTTCCGTCATCCGCCGGCCGCTCACCGGTCGGCCACGAAGCGATGGACTTGCACATGCCCGGCATTTGCACCGTCGGGTCTCTGTCGCGATCTCTTCGCGGGTCGACACCACAGTCGGCCCACTCCGAAAGGGCACCACGTGTCGGCCACTTCCCCATCCTCCGGTGTCTCCCGCCGTCGCCTGTTCCAGCTCGGCGCGGGTGGCGCGGGGCTCGCCGTCGCCGGATCCCTGCTGCCGCCCTCCGTGCAGCAGGCCCTCGCGTCGCCGCCTCGGCGCGGTGGCCTGAAGGCGATCAAGCACGTGGTCGTGCTGGTCCAGGAGAACAGGTCGTTCGACCACTACTACGGCACGTTGCGCGGCGTACGCGGCTTCGGTGACCGCAACGCGATCAAGCTGCGCGACGGCGGCAGCGTGTTCGAGCAGCCGGGCGGCCCTGCCGGGCACGTACTCCCGTTCCCGGTACGCAAGGCGGCCGAGGACGCGTCCAAGGACCTCCAGTACATCGGCGCGCTCGCTCACGGCTGGAGCGACGGCCAGCAGGCCATGAACGACGGCTGGAACGACGGCTGGATCGGCGCGAAGTCGCCCGCCACGATGGCCCATTACGACCGGACCGACCTGCCGTTCCACTACGAGCTGGCCGACACGTTCACGATCTGCGACGCGTACCACTGCTCGCTGCCGTCGTCGACCTCGCCGAACCGCAACTACGTGGTCAGCGGCTACACCGGCTTCGAGCCCGGCAGTACGACCCGGCGCGCGATCGACAACGCCGCGTACTCCGAGGACACCCACGCGGGTTACGCCTGGAGCACCTACGCCGAGCAGCTGGAGCGCGCGGGCCGGTCGTGGAAGGTGTACCAGGAGTGGGACAACTACCAGGACAACAACCTGGAGTTCTACACGTCGTTCAAGCAGGTCATGCGCAAGGCGCTGATCCCGGCGGGTGGTTTCAAGAACCTGGACAAGTTCTACGGCAAGCTGGCCGGCCTCGCACTGGCCGAACAGGACGCGCTGCTGGCCAAGTTGGAGCAGGGCGTGGCGACGCTGACGCCCGCCGAGCGGTCGTTGTACGAGCGCGGGCTGCGGCGCAACCGGCCCGGCGGGCTGGCCGCGGCGCTGCGCGCCGACATCGACGCGGGCAAGCTGCCGGAGGTGTCCTACCTGGTGCCGTCGGCCGCGGATTCCGAGCATCCGAGCGCGTCTTCGCCGGCCGCCAGCGCGTCGATCACCTACCAGGTACTCGACGCGATCGCGTCCAACCGTGAGGTGTGGGACTCGACCGTCGTACTCCTGACGTTCGACGAGAACGACGGCTTCTTCGACCACGTACCGGCGCCGCGCCCGCCGGAGGAGGTCACCGACGAGTACTTCGACGGCAAGCCGATCGGCTTCGGCGCGCGCGTGCCGATGATGGTGGTCTCGCCGTGGACGGTCGGCGGCTATGTGTCGTCGGAGACGTTCGACCACACGTCGATCACCCGCTTCCTGGAAACCTGGACGGGAGTTCGCGCGCCCGACATCAGTACGTGGCGGCGGACGGTGTCGGGCGACCTGACGGGCGTGTTCGACTTCGACCGGGCCCGGCGCTCGCACGTACCACCGAAGCCTGCCCCGGCGCCCAAGTTCGTCACCCGCTGGAAGCCGGCCCCGCCGGTGAACCAGAAGCTCCCCGATCCCGAGCGCGGCCGACGCCCGGCCCGCGCGCTGCCGTACCAGCCCGACGGCTCGGCCCGGTTCGACGCGGCCAAGCGAACCCTGCGGCTCGACCTCGCCAACAGCGGCCGATCCAGCGCGCACCTGAGCCTGTTCCCGTACGCGGGTGAACTGCCCAAGCCCAAGCACTACGACGTCAAGGGCCGGCGTACGGACACGATCGCGGTGGTCGGCGACCACTACGACCTCACCCTGATCGGCCCCAACGGCTTCCGCCGCGAGTTCGTCGGCACCACCTCGGGCCCGGCCGCCACGGTCGAGGTCACGTCGCGGATCCGCTCGACCGGTCGGGTCCTGGACCTGGAACTGACCAACCACGGCAAGGAGACGGTGACCTTCAAGCTCACCGCCAACGCCTACGGCCACGGCCTGGGCGACCGCGACCGCACCATCACCCTCAAGCCCGGCCGCGACCGCACCCTCACCTGGTCCACGGGCGCCACCGACGGCTGGTACGACCTCACCGTCACCCTGAACGGCCCGAGCACCTTCACCCGCCGGTTGGCCGGCCACATAGAAAACGGCCGAGACAGCATCAGCGGCTGACCCCACCACCCCGCGGCGGCCCGACAGCCCACCCTGCTGCCGGGCCGCCGCGGCGTCGCCGCGAACGATGAGCGGCGACACCGATCCGTGCGCGGCGGCGACCACCCGCCGAACATCGCGGCACATCATGCGACATGCGACACCGGACACCGAATTCCCCGAACGCCGGCCCGCCTTCCGGCGTTGGGCAGGGCAAAGGGGCATCGCAGGGCGCCTTCGCGCCTTCGCGCCTTCACGCGTTCACGTCTTCTTAGCGCCTTGCGTCTTCACCCGGGCGAGGAGTCGTCTCGCGTCCGAGGACGGCCCGTCGCCTGCTCCGGCCGAGAGACTGGGCGACGAGCCTTCGCCGACTCCGAACGCCGCTACGCGCGAGGTTCGGCCTGGGGCGTGAGCAGGACGATCGGGATCGTTCGGTCGGTCTTCCGCGCGTAGTCGTCGTAGAGGGGGAAGATCTGCGCCATGCGAGTCCAGAGGGACTCGCGCTCGGCCGGGGACGCGACACGGGCTCGGGCGGTGAACCGGTGGGTGCCGGCCTGCACCCCGACACTCGGGTCCGCGAGAAGGTTCCTGAACCATGCCGGGTCCTCGTCGGCGCCACCTTTAGAGGCGACGAGAACCAAGTCGTCGCCCGACCTGCCGTAGATCAGGCACGTGCGGCGCGGTCGGCCGGTCCTGCGTCCGGTCGTGGCGAGCACGAGCACGTGCACCCCGTTGTTCTCGTGTCCCTCGGTGCCACCCGAGGCCAGGTAGGTGCGGGTCTGCTCGGCGACCCAGTCCCACGACGAATCGGTGGCGCGGTCGAGGTCTTCGGCGACGGCCATGGCGGCGGTCCCTTCCAGGTGTGTGGCGGGTATGGCGCGGGGTGGTACGGCCATGGCGGCCGCGTCCGTCCTGGGACGGAACCGGCGGGCCGTTCTCGACATCGTCCCCCGGCAACTCGCCGGCGACGCGCTCGGTGGCGACGCGCGGGCGCCCGGACGCGGCCGTGTCCGCCGACGACGAGTACGTACGTACGTACATACGAACAGTTCGGGGTGCTCGGCGGTGCGCTGGTGGACCGCTGGGACCGCCGGCGCACGATGTGGGTCGCAAACGCGGCGCGCGCGGTGCTGCTCGCGATACCGGCGGTGGCCACGTTCGACATGTTGAGCATTCCGCTGCTCGCGGCCGTCGCCTTCCTGCTCGGCCTCGGCGGAATCTTCTTCGACACCGCCGCCACGGCCTACCTGCCACATCTGCTCGGCCGCGAGCCCGCGCTCCTGGAGCGTGCCAACTCGCGTCTGCGCGGCGCCCAGACCGCCGCGTCCGGCTTCGCGGGCCCACCCGCGGGCAGTGCCCTGCTCGCGCTCGGACGGTCGGTTCCGCTGCTCGCGGACGCGGTGTCGTTCACGCTCTCCGCACTGCTCGTACGCTCGCTGCCCGCCACGCCCCAGCCGGTACCGAACGCCCGCGAGTCGCTGCTTCGGCAGGCGTGGGCATCGCCTCCTTCCTCGGCCGACGACTCGGCACCGGCACCGCGCCGACCTGCACGGCCGCGGTCGAGGGACTCGCCGTCCTGGGCCTTGCCGCCGCCCCGAACCCGTACGTCGCCGGGCTCGCGCTCGCCGTCTGCGGAGCGGGCATGGGCGCCACGATGGTGCTCGGCCCCTCCCTCCGACAGGCCATCGTCGCCGCCCACCTGATGGGCCGGGTCGCCTCCACCTCGCGCATGCTCGCCATGTGCGCCGCCCCGTTCGGTGCCTTCCTCGGTGGCCGACTGGCCACCACCTACGACATCCGCACCCCGCTCTACACCGCCGCCGGCCTCCTCCTCGCCATGACCGCCCTCACGGCGACCATGACCACCAATCACCGGATCGAAGCGGCGCTGCGCGCCACCGCCCCGGCCGATGATCCAGAGCACCCGAAGTCCCCGGATCCCGTTCCGGAAGGTGCCGCTCAGCCCTCCGCAAGCTCGTCGAGCCCGGCGCCCGGCCGGAGCCGCGCCCGGAACCGAACCTCCTCCGGGGCCACGGTCGGCTGTCTCACCCCTCGACCTTGCGGGCACGAAAGGCGGCGGCCTTGACGCGGCTTTGGCAGGCGGTCGAGCAGAACTGGCGAACGGCGTTGCGCGAGCCGTCGACGTAGACGCGATCGCACCGGGGGGCTCGACAGACTCCGAGGCGGCCGGCGAGGTCGCTGCCGATGGCCAGTGCGAGCGCGGTCGCGCATCCGGCGCTCCAGCCCACGGCGAGCGAGTCGTCGGTGCCGTGGAAGTGGACCTGCCAGGGCTCACCGGGGACCCGATCCAGTTGTGGGCGGGCGCCGCCGGCGGACAGGAGGGCGTTGACCAAGTCCGCCGCGTCGTCGACGCGTTCCTCGTCGACGGCTTCGAACACCTCACGCATGCGCTGAGCCGTTCGGGACAGGTGGGCGGCCTGCGTCGGTTCGACCTCGTCGGCTCCGACACCGCCGGCAGGCAGTGCGGAGGCGACCGCCCCGGCCAGGTCGCCATCGCGCGGTGCGCTGTACGGCTTGCCGCGCCGCGCGCCGTCCGTCAGCGCGTTCACGAGTGAGACGGACACGTCCAGCAACGTCGCTACGTGACTGTCGAACATCACTTGACCAGTCACTCCCTCCGGCAGTAGTTTTCGTCACTGACATTAGCTGATTCATCAGTGACGCAGGAGGCTGCGTGCGATTCCTGCCGACCCGGCAACGACTGCCGCGCACAGTGTGGTTGCTCATCGCGGCCAGGGCGGTCAACCGACTGGGGGCCTTCTCCCTGTCGTTCCTCACCGTCTTGATCACCACCCGATTCGGCGCGAGCGTCGGCACCGCCGGCCTCGTCTCCGCCGCCTTCGGACTCGCGACGATTCCCTCGCGTCTGGTCGGCGGCCGGCTGAGCGACAGGCTCGGGCGACGCCGCACCATCGTGTGGGGTCTGGTCGGCTGCGCGGTGGCCCAATCGGGAATCGCCGCAGCGGACAGTCTGGCGGTGGCCGCCGTCTTCGCGGTGCTGCTCGGGCTCGCCTTCGAGGTGTACGAGCCGCCGAGTCAGGCGATGATCGCCGATGCCGTGGGGGACGCCGAACGTGTGCGGGCCTACAGCCTGATGAACGCCGCCCTGGCCGCCGCGGGCATGGGGGCGGGGCTGATCGCGGCCGGTCTGGGACGGTGGGATCTGCGCCTGCTGTTCGTCGCCGATGCCGCGACCTGTTTGCTTTGCGCGCTCGCCGTACGCGTGTTCCTGCCCCGCGACCGGCCCACGCCGAGCCGGCCACTCACGGACGGCGAAGACCGTGAAGACAGCGAAGACGGCGAGGATCGTGAAGAGGGCGAAGACCGTAAAGATGGCAAAGGCCGCGGGAACAACGGGAACTGCGTCGAGGTCGCGCCGTGGAAGGATCGTGCCCTGATGGCGATGCTCGCCTCGGGGACGCTGTTCGCGCTGGTCCACCTCCAGATCGTCGTCATGCTGCCGCTCTCCCTACCGCAGCGCGGTCTCCGACCGGCCGACGCAGGACTTCTCCTCACCGCGTCGGCCCTCACGATCGTGGCCTGCCAACCTTTGCTTGCCCGACGACCGTTGACAGCGCTCTCCATACCTACGGCCCTTGCTTCGGGATACCTCCTGTCGGCACTCGGGTTGGCCGGCTACGCGGTCGCGCACACCCTCGGCGCCCACGTCGCGGCGACCGTCGTCTGGAGCGTGGGTGACTTTCTGTTGGCGGGGCGCGTGTACACGATCGTCGCCGGCCTTGCCCCACCCGGTGGCACCGGGCGGTACATGGCCGCCTACGGCACCAGTTGGGGATTCGCCGCAATCGCCGCCCCCGTCCTGGGCACCCAACTCCTCCAGCGCGCCGGGGCAACCACGTTGTGGGTCGGCATGGCCACCGCCTGCCTGGCCCTGGCCGCCATCCAACCCGCCATCGCCCGCACGGTCCTCGCCCACCATCGGCCGTCACCGACCCGGAACACGCCCACGCCCGACTCCACAGGCAACGATGCGACAAGCGAGCCCGGTTACCTCTGAGTGCTCGACCCGGTCGGGAATCTCGGACACCCTTGGCCGCTCTCCGCGACCACCCCACCGCCGCCGTCCTCGCGTAGTTCGGGTACGGCTCGGCGCCCAGACGCGTTGCGGTCGGTGCGTCGCTCGGGCCGTCTCGCGGTCGATCCGGCGGTACCCGGTCGACGCTTCACAGGATTGCGTCTCGTCTTCTCGTGAGGGCACACGAGTATCGACACGTCCCCGGAACCCGCTCTCTTGCCCCGCCTCGGCGGATCACAGGCAACTCCACGGGCGGTGGGCGCCTGCGCAGGTGGCCGAGGACCGGGGGAACATCGGGGTGGGGCGCGGGGTGGGTTTCGGCTTGTTGCGCTCGGTGCGGTATTGGGCCGTCACGGATGCCCGGATGACGAACTGATGCTTGGTGTAAGCCTGTTGCCAGGCAACGGGATTGGCGTACAAGCCTTCGACCCACGGCGTATCGAATTGCTCGCCCGCTCCTCGGGGAGGCGTCGGGTCCGGGAAGCGCACGTCCGAAACGGGTTGTGGCCTCTCCCAGATCCCCGTGTCCGGCGTCAGCCCGAGCCTTCGAGCCTCGCGAACGAAGTCGGCCGTCGACGTCGTGGGGTCGTCCGAGCCGTACAAGTACATGGTCGTGGACGTGCATATCACGCCCACCATGCCCGCCTGCGGCTTCGGCCGGGTCGTGGTGTCGCGCCAACACCTGGCGAATCCGAGGCGCTTGAACTGCTCACCCGCCCGCCCGTGGAAGACCCGGAAAGGCACCTCCGTATCGAGCCTCGCGCGCGTCTCCTCCGCGTGATGCTTCTCGTATGCCTTCTGCCGCTTGTCGGCTGCCGCGAACTGCCGTTGGCATGCGTACAGTCCGCCGAAGACGGTGACGACTGCCGGCGCGATCACGGCCAGGACGAACCGGGCGAGCCACAGCAGACAACCGGTCGGTCGCGTATCGGGGCGGGAAGACATGTGCCCATCGTCATCGGCAACTGCCGCCCGGACAGCATTCGTTGCCCACTCGCAACCCGACGCGGCACAGCCGGACTTCCCAGCACGACACCGCGCGCGACGACACTGCGCGACAGGACACCGAGCGACAGACACGGAGCGACACGACACGGAGCACACACGACACCGCGCGACAGACACCGAGCGACACGACAAGGCACGGCAGGTCTCCCTGGCACCGGCCGGCGCGGCACAGCCCGGCGCAACTCGCACCCACCACCCACACCTACACCCGCACCCGCACCCGCACCGCCGGATCGGCCCCGACCACCACCCCACGCCCCCCGGCGCAC
>NZ_WWJX01001379.1 GCF_009865215.1 Streptomyces sp. SID3343
GCCCGCGCGCGCGCCGTGCCGGTGCGTGGTGTGTCCGCGCGAGCCGTCGCGGATCGGCGGGGGCCGGCCCGGGCCGCGCCGAGTCCGCGTCGGGTCACGCTCGCCCTGCTGGTGGGCACTCGGGACCGGATGGCCGACCTGCGCAACGCGGTCGCGACGTACGGCGAACGCCCCGAGGATTGGCGCCCGTTCCGGCCGCAGAGCGAGGAGTCCGCGGTCGAGGTGGTGCGGCGTGCGTTGTACGGCTACGGCATCGAGGACGTGCGCGTGCGGGTGGTCGACGACGGACCGGGCGCGGGGCCGCAGCCGTCGGTGGACGAAGCATCCGACGCCGACTCGGTGACATTGGTCCTGGTGGATCCGTGGCTCGCCCGTGAAGGCGGCTTCGCCGCCGCGTACGAGCGCCTGGCGCTGTGGCCGGGCACCGTTGCCGGGGTGATCGGCGTGCTGCCGCGTGGTGATCAGGAGACGTGGCAGAGCACGTGGCGACTGCGCAGCGCGCTGCTCGCCGACGCCGGCAACTGCGTGTTGCAGGCCCCGCATCACGAAGTGGGCTCCGCGGAGGGCTTGGCGCACATCGCGGTGGGTGCGGTCGCCGACGTGTTCGCCGGTGTCGACCCGACGCCGGCGGCGTGTCGGGTGAGCGCGCCGACGGAATCGGCGCCGGCGGCGCGGCCGGAGTCGCCGACGGAGCGTCTGGTGCGCCGCCGCAGGGAGCGCGCGGCCTGGATCTCGCGCCCGACCGGGCCGCCCCTGGCCTCGATGATGTACGGCTCGACCGGCGGGGTGTGGAGCGAAGGCGACAGATGAGCGGTGTCGCGTCGGCCCGGGCCGTCGTGGTGTCGTTCGGGGCGGGTGCCGGGCGGGCGGTGGGTGCTCGGTGTGAAGCCGGCGGATGAGCGGTATCGCATGGGTCCGGGCCGTTGTGGTCCGGTCGTTCGTGGGGGCGCCGGGCGCACGGTCGGTGCTCGGAGTGAAGGTGACGGATGAGTACGACCGAACCGGCCAGGATCGTCTCCTTCTATTCGTTCAAGGGAGGCGCCGGGCGCACGATGGCGTTGGCCAACGTCGCCTGGATCCTGGCCGGCGCGGGCAAGTCGGTGCTGGTCGTGGACTGGGACCTGGAAGCCCCCGGACTGCACGTGTACTACAAGCAGTTCCTCACCGATCACGCGTTGGAGTCCACGCGCGGTGTGCTCGACATGGTCCGTGCCTTCGCGACCGCCGCGAACGCGGCCACCGGTGACGACGACGGGCCGCGCGAGGACCTGAGCGATCTGCACGGCGCCTACACGGATCTGACGCCGTACACGGTGCAACTCGAAGGCCGATTCCCCGCCGGTGGCCGGCTCGACTACTTGGGCCCGGGCATCCAGGACGAGGGCTACGCCGATCGGTTGACCGGTTTTCGCTGGAACGACTTCCAGCTCAGCGAGGAGGGCGCCGCCTATCTCGACGCGCTCCGCGAGAGCATGCGTGGCAGTGGCTACGACTACGTGCTGATCGACAGCCGTACCGGGCTGTCCGATTGCGCGGGCGTGTGCACCATGCGGCTGCCGGACTCGGTCGTGTTCTGCCTGACCATGAACAGCCAGTCGATCATCGGCAGTGCCCAGGTCGCCCGTCGGGTCGCGCACCATCCGGACCGCAAGGTCGAGGTGCACGCGGTGCCGATGCGGATCGAGACGTCGGAGAAGCAGCGTCTGCAGGTCCGGATGAACGAGGCCAGGCAGGCGTTTCGGGAGTTTTTGCGGCTGCCCGACGAACAGGCCGAGGACCGCTATTGGGGCGGCGTTCAGATCCCGCACTGGCCGTTTTATTCGCTCGGCGAGGAACTGGCGGTCTTTCAGGAGAAGCCGACCGACGCGGTCGGTGTGCTGACCCATTACATCAAGCTCGCGGAGCGGATCACCGACGGGGAGGTCGCCGACTTTTCGCCCGTGCCGGAGAACCAACGCCGGCTCTACGACCGTGAGTACGAGGACTCGCGGCGTCCGCGCCCCGATACCGCGGCGATCCTGTACGCGCCCGAGGACGGGGCCTGGGCCCACTGGATCGCCGAGCAGTTGCGGTTGATCGGCATCCGGGTGGCCGATCGCGTCCCCGGCAACGAGGACCCGGACGCGCTTCCCGATGTCGATTCGGTCCTGGTGCTGTTGTCCGGTCACCTCCAGTTCTCCGCCGACGAGGCGATCGTGACGCGACTCGTGCAGGGCGCCCCGGTGTCGGGCAATCGCAGCCGGCGGCTGGTCGGCATCCGCGTCGACGGCAGCCGCATTCGTGAGCGCCACCAGTGGATCGACGCGATCAACCTGGCCGGTCTCGAAGACGCCCAGGTCGCGGCGGCGACGCTGCTCGGCGGGTTCGGCCTTTCGGGTCCCGCGCCGGGTGCGGGCGCCGGGCCGCGTTTTCCGGGCCTACAGCCCAAGGTGTCCAACATCGATCTGCGCAACAGCCATTTCACCGGCCGGGCCCAGGTCTTGGCCGAGTTGCGTGACCGCTTCGACACCGGGATCGGGGCATCGGGCCGCACTCAGGTGCTCTACGGCATGGCCGGGGTGGGCAAGAGTGCCGTCGCGCTCGAATACGCGCACCGATTCGCCAGTGAGTACGACGTGATCTGGTCGGTGTCCGCGTCGGATCCGGCGAACATTCGGGCTTCGCTCGCGAGGTTGGCGCACACGCTCACCGGGGCGGAACGCGAGTGGGAGGTGTTGCGTGACGAACTGCGCCGGGGCCGTCCGTATCCGCGCTGGTTGTTGATCCTGGACGGCGCCGACGATGTCGGTGTGGTCGAGCCGTTCGTGCCGCCGCACGGGCACGGCCACGTGCTGGTGACCTCGCGCAACAACGCGTGGGAGCACTACGAGACGCAGGCGATCGAGCAGTTCGCTCCCGAGGAGAGCGACGCGTTGCTGCGCCGCAGGCTCCCGGGGGCCTCGGACGCGGACCTGCGGCGGCTGGCCGAGGCGCTGGGGCATCTGCCGCGCGCGTTGAACGAGGCGGCGGCGTTCCTGCTGAGTGGTCCGATGACCATCGACCGCTACATCGGGGCGGTGGAGGCCGACCGGGACCCGTTGGCCGACGCGACCGCGGAGGACTACGAACGCACGTCCGCCGCCGCCAACGACCTCGCCTACGCGAGGTTGCTCGCGGAGGCGCCGGCCGCGGCCAGGTTGCTCGACATGTGCTCGTTCCTGTCGCCGGACGGGGTGTGGCTGCCGGTGATCCAGTCGGCTGCGATGCTCGCCGCGCTGCGCGAGGTCGATCCCAGGCTGGAGGACGCCATGCGGTTGCGTCCGGTCCTGGTCACGCTCGCGAGCCGGTCGTTGGCCGCGGTGGACCAGTCGACCCGGCTGTTCAAGGTGCACCGGGTCGTGCAGAGCCTGCGTCGTGACCGAATGGGGCCGCAGCGGCGCGAACAGACCCGGCTCCAGGTCCTCAAGGTGTTGGCCTCGCTCGCGCCCAACGACCTGGAGTGCGACGAGTTGCGGCATCGGGAGATGTTCGCCGAGTTGGACAAGCACGTCGTGGTGTCGGGCGCGACCGCGTGTGCGGACGGCGACGTGCGTCGGTGGGTGGTCAATCAGGTGCGCTACCGCTGGTATCGGGACCAGTGGACGTCCGCGTTGGAGCTGGGTCTGCCGGTGCTCGCGGCGTGGACCGATGCCCATCCCGAGGACGCCAGTACGTTGCGCCTGGCCACCCAGGTCGCCAACGCGCACCGTTCGCTGGGCGCGTTTCGCGCGGCGCACGACCTGGACCGGGCCACGCTCGCGAGCCAACGGCGCGGGCGCGACCGCCAGGACCCGTATCGGTTGATGACGGCCCGGGGCTACGCGGCCGATCTGCGCGCGCTCGGCCGTTTCGAGGACGCCTATACCGAGGACAGCGGCACCTATTTCGGTTTCGTCGACCAGTTCGGCATGGACAGCGCCGACACGCTCAGCGCGTCCGCGAACCTCGCGCTCGCGTGGTACTACAAGGGCTCGGTGGAGAACGCCATCCGTCAGGACTGGGTGACCTACGAGCACCGCAAGCGGGTTTTGTCCGACGCGCATCCGCTGACCTGGAAGTCGTACACCAATCTCGGCACGTATCACCGCGAGAAGGGCGACGTCCAGGCGTCGTTCACCTTTTTGCGCGAGGCCCGGGACCGGTTGGAGGCGATCGAGGGCAGCGACGCGGGGATGACGTTGCGCACGGTGCAGAGCCTGGGCATGACGCTCGTGCGCGCGGGGGACGCGGCGGCGGCCGTACCGCTCCTGCAGGACGTGCTGGTGCGCAAGGAACGCCAGTGGACCCGGGAGCACCCCGATACGATGGCGTGCGTGCTGGCCGTCGGCGCCGCGCTGCACGGCCTGGGGCGCGATGCCGCGGCGGTCGACTACACGCGCGACGTGCTCGACCGCTACCTCAGGGTGTTCGGTGACGAGCACCCCTTCACCCAGATCTGCCGGGCCAACCTGTCCCTGTACCTCCTGGACAGCGGACGGCCGGACGAGGCGCTGGAGTTCGCGGAGGTCGCGGCGAGCGAACTCGCCTTGGCGCTGCGCAACGACCACCCGTTCACCCTGGTGGCGCGCATGAATCGCAACAACGCGCTCGCCGCGACGAACGCGAGCGCGCCGTTGTCGGCGGAGGACGAGAAGATTCACACGGGGTGTGTGAAGTGGTGGGGTCGCGACCATCCGCTCTCGTTGACGGCCGCCGCGAACCTGGCCGACAGCAAGCCGAATCCGGATCCGGACGCGTGGGAGGGCATTCGGGTGCGAGCGGGCGACTGCCTGGGCAGGAATCACCCGTTGACCTTTGCGCTGGCGACGCGCCCGTTCGTCAGGATCGGGGCCGACATGGAGGTTCTCGACATCTAGCGCGATCACGGCACCGGGGCACGGGTGTCGACGTGCGGGCCACGGTGTGTGGAGTCGAGGGGATGCGGACAAAGGGGGAACGTTGTCGCAGGTCGAAGGGGAGACGGGGGGTACGTTCGTGCGATTTCCGGATGGAGCGAGTCCGCAACTGCGTGAGCTGGCGACACGCCTGGAGCCGGGCCTGGATCCGGACGGACTGGCCGACATGGTCCTGTACGACCACGACGTGGCCAAGATCGCGCTGGCCGCGCGGGCCCCCGCCGAGGGCGAACCCGACGCGGACGAGCCGGAGTTCGGCACGTGGCACGAGCGCACCGGGCGACAGCTGTACTACCTGCTGTGCGAACTGGAGCCCGAGCTTGCCGAGTTGCGCAGCGGCGCCTTGATCCGCACCGTCGTGCAGATGCCGGACCGGGCGGTGTTCTACTACCTGATCGAATCCGGCACCCACCTCTACGGTTCGACGTCGCGCACCGACCGCCTGGAGGAGGTGGATCGTCAGGTGGCCGATCTGGTCAACCGGGTCCGCCGGTCGGTGAAGTACAGCCCGCTGAACTACGGCGCCTACTCCAGCACGCGTCGGGACGCGGCCTGGATCGTCGACGCGGGCGAGGAGGAGGGCTCGGAGGACGAGTCGGGCTCCTTTCGCCGTCTGCGCGCCGAGGAGGTTGTCGAAGCGCCGGCGACGCGCGTGCAGTCGGCCCCGGTGGACGCGGCCGGGCTCTTTTGGTCCCTCGACGACGGACCCGAGTCGTCGAGGCGTTCGGGGGCGATGGCGGCGGCGCTCGCGATAGTGGGATTGCACTATGTGGCCCTGCATCGGCCCGACGGCCGGCCGGGCCCGAGTGTCGACCTGCTCGACCACGCCGACCTGGACCCCTTCTTCACCATCACCGATCGCGAGCGGCGCCGGGCGCGCTATCGCCGTATCGGCGAACTGCTGCCCGGCGTGGTGGAGCAGATGAACCGGTCGTTGCTGGCGCTGACCGACGGCGAACTGGTGCGGCTCGTGTTGGACGTCGAGCAGGGCGCCCTCTACTTCCACGCGTTGCCGGACGGCTGCTACCTCGTGGGGGTCACCCTCGATCAGGAGCAGGTCGCCGAGGCCGACGCGCGGATGGCGCGCCTGGGCGACGCGCTGTCGACGGAGACCGGCTGACCGGATGGAGATCGAGCGGGGCCCTCGGTGGAGCGCGCTGCGCTCGGTGCTCGTCCCCGTCGCCATCGCCGGGGTCGGGGTCCTGCTCGGCCGGTTGCTGCCGCGGCTCGCCGAGGGCGCGGACGACGGCGGGAGGCTGTACGGCGACGTGACGGGCGCGCTGCTGGCGGTGGGGTTGTACGCGAGTGTGTACGGCATTTCGCGGCCGCACGCGCGGCGGGACCTGGCGCGCATCCTGGTCGCGATCACGTTCGGCGTGCTGGTCAAGGCGGCGTTGATCGCGGCCGTGCTCGCGTTGGTCTTTCGCGGTCGCACCGAATATCTGATCCTCGCGGCGGCCATGGCGCAGATCGATCCGCTGTCGGTGTCCGCGCTCATGGACCGGCGCGACATGTCGCTGCGGGCGAAGTCGCTGCTGGCGGCGTGGGCTTCGTTCGACGACCCGGTCACCACCGTGCTCGTGGTGTACGTGAGCGCGCTCGTGCTCGACGACGCGAGCAGTTTCGGCGCGGGGGCCACTGCCTACGGTGGCACGCTGCTGCTGAACCTGGCGTTGCTCGCGGTGGCGGCGGTGGTGTGGGCGGCGCTGGGCCGGCCGTGGCGAGGGCGGGACGCGGCAGGGCAACGGCCGCCGGTGGGACGGGGGTTGTGGGCGGGGCAGGTCGTCGCGCTGGTGGTGTTGCTCGCGGTCGCCTCGTGGCAGTTCCTGATGTTGGGGCTCGCGGTGGCGGCGTTGTTCTTTCGGCCGGCGCTGGGCAAGGTGGTCGACCGGGCGGTGCAGGTCGCGTTGACCGTGGCGACGCTGCTGCTCGGCGTGCTGCTCACCCGGGGCGTGGATGTCGGGGCCGGCCTGGTGTTGGGGGCGGCGACGTTCGCGGCGCAGATCGTGGTCGGGGCGGTGGTGTCGGTCGGGTTTCCCCGGCGAGATCGGATCGCGCTGTGCCTGAGCCAGCAAAACGGCATTACCGCGATCATTTTGGCGCTGCTGTTGCAACCGATGTTGCCGCGCGCGGTGGCGATCGTGGCGCCGGCGATTCTGACGGTCAACGTGTTGCACGCGGTGGCCAACGCCGTGCCGGCGTTCGGGCGCCGCCTTGGGCGCGCCCCGGTTGTCGAACAGGACGCGGCCGCCGCCCCCGAGGGGTGAGGGCTCAGCCGGTGACGGATCCGTTGCTCGGCAGGGGATACGCCGGGGGGTCGGCGGATCCCGCGGCCCGGTGGGTCGCGGTCACGACGGGTCGGGCGACGGGCGCGGGGGCCGGCACGGCCGGGGGCAGGGCCGCGATCTTGTCGATCAGTACCCGGGCCGCGGGACGGTGGGCGTGTTGTGCGCGCAGCGCGCCGCGGATGCGGCGGCAGCGGTCGCGTACACAGCTGATCAGGAGTTCCGGGGGCAGGTCCAGGACCGGGTCGAGGGCGTCGGCCGCGCCCTCGACGTGGCCCTGGCTCAGGTGTGCGGCGGCGAGGTCGAGGCGGGCGCCGGCGAGGTCGCCGTAGGAGCGGTCGCGGTCGTCGCCGACCGTGTACAGGTGCAGTGCGCGGGTGGCGGCCTCGCGGGCGGGTCCGGGGCGGTCCAGGTGCAGGTGGGTACTGGCCGCGTACAGCGCCTGTTTGGCTTCGGGGAACGCGAAGACGCCGCCGATCTCGTCGGCCCCGCCGCCGTCCCTGGCCCGCACGGCCGCGTCGAGGGCGGCCGTGGCGCCCGGCGCGTCGCCTTGGCGAGCGC
>NZ_WWJX01001380.1 GCF_009865215.1 Streptomyces sp. SID3343
GGAGGCCCGCGCACTGGTCGCCCAGGAGGCCCTGCGCACGGGCGTACCCCTGGTGGCGACCGCGGTCGGCGGCGTCCCCGAACTCGTCGGCGACGCCGCGATCCTGGTCCCCTACGACGACGCCGACGCCCTGTCCGCGGCGATCGCCGGCGTCCTGGCCGACCCGGCCCGCCGCGCCGAACTCGCCGAGGCCGGCCCCGTCCAGGCCGCCACCTGGCCCGACGAACGCGAAACGATCGCCCAGATCCTGAGCATCTACGAGGAACTCGGCCCGGTGTAACCCACCCGCCACAGCCCACCCACCCGCCACACCCACCGCGCAGACGGTCTCGGAGTCGGGAGGCACGGCAACGACGAGACGGGCGACGAGACCTCGGCCTCGTCGCCCGCGTCGATCGTTCACGTGTCACGGTGTCCGGAGCAACCACCGGGACCCGCCCCGCCCACCCGACACCCGGTCAGGCGAAGGTCGGCCCGCCCCCGCTCACTCCTGGCCGCTCGCCCGCATCGTCGACGTCAGCCGCAGCGCCGTGTCGATCAGTGGCACGTGACTGAACGCCTGCGGGAAATTGCCCACCTGACGCTGGAGGCGCGGGTCCCACTCCTCGGCGAGCAGGCCCAGGTCGTTGCGCAACGCCAGCAGGCGTTCGAACAGTTCGCGCGCCTCCTCGACCCGGCCGATCATCGCCAGGTCGTCGGCGAGCCAGAACGAGCAGGCCAGGAACGCGCCTTCGTCGCCCGGCAGGCCGTCCAGGCCGACGTTGGTGCCCTGGGTGGGGTAGCGGCGGACGAAGCCGTCCTCGGTCAGGTCGCGCTGGATCGCCTCGATCGTGCCGATCACCCGCTTGTCCTCCGGCGGCAGGAAGCCCACCTGGGGAATCAGCAGCAGCGACGCGTCCAGTTCGGTCGAACCGTAGTACTGGGTGAAGGTGTTGCGGTCCGCGTCGTAGCCGTACGCGCACACCTCGCGGTGGATCTCCTCGCGCACGCCCTTGAGGTGCTCCAGCATCTTCTCCGTGTCGGAGTCGATCGCGTCGTTCACGAGCATCTTGATCGTGCGGTCGACCGCGACCCACGCCATCACCTTCGAGTGCACGAAGTGCCGGCGCGGCCCGCGCACCTCCCAGATGCCCTCGTCCGGGTCGCGCCAGTGCTGCTCCATGTAGTCCATCAGTTTGAGCTGGAGCGCGTGCGCGTGGTCGCTGCCCTCCATGCCGGCCTGCCGGCCCAGGTGCAGCGCGTCGATGACCTCGCCGTACACGTCGAGCTGGAACTGCTCGGCGGCCGCGTTGCCGATCCGCACCGGGTGCGAGCCCTCGTAGCCGGGCAGCCACGTCGCCTCGTACTCGGTGAGCCGACGTTCACCGCCCACGCCGTACATGATCTGCAGGTTCTCCGGGTCGCCCGCGACCGCCCGCAGCAGCCACTCGCGCCACGCCTTCGCCTCGTCCACGAAGCCCGTCTTGAGCAGCGCGCCCAGCGTCATCGCCGCGTCGCGCAGCCACGTGTAGCGGTAGTCCCAGTTGCGCACCCCGCCGATGTCCTCGGGCAGCGACGTGGTCGGGGCCGCGACGATCCCGCCGGTCGGCGCGTACGTGAGCGCCTTGAGGGTGATCAGCGAGCGCACCACCGCCTCGCGCCAAGGCCCGTCGTACGTACAGCGCTTCACCCAGTCGGCCCAGAACACCTCGGTGTCCTTGAGCGCCGCGAGCGCGTCGGTGCGCAGCGGCCCCTCGACGTGCGAGGGGTGCCACGTGAGGGTGAACGTCACCCGGTCGCCCTCGCCGAGGGTGACGTCGGTGTACGTGGTCAGGCCGCGGCCGTAGGTCTCGGTGTCGCCGCTGTCGAACCACACCGCGTCGGGGCCGGCGACGGCGACGGTGCGGCCGTCGTCCTCGCGGCGCACCCACGGCACGACCTTGCCGTAGTGGAATCGCATGCGTAGTTCCGACCGCACCGGGACCCGCCCGGACACGCCCTCCACGACGCGCACCACCACCGGCGCGCCCACCAGGGCGTCGGCCGGCGGCATGAAGTCGATCACGCGGATCGTGCCGCGCGGGGTCTCCCACTCCGATTCGAGGATCAGCGAATCGCCGCGATACCGGCGGCGGGTCGCGGGCCCGCCGGACAGTGGGGCGACCCGCCACGAGCCGTGTTCCTCGGAGCCGAGCAGGCCGGCGAACACGGCGGGGGAGTCGAAGCGGGGCAGGCATAGCCAATCCATGGAACCGTCGCGGCCCACGAGTGCGGCGGTCTGCATGTCCCCGATGAGGGCGTAGTCCTCGATGCGGCTGGTCACGGGCAACGCTTTCCGTTCCTGGTCGTCCTGATGTTGCCGGTCGTACCCGGTCTTGCGGTCGGTGCGGTGGTGCGGTCGGTGCGGTCACTGGAGGTGTGTGATCACCAAAGACGGCGCGGCTCGGCTGTCCGATTTCGAGCGACGGATCGTCGATTTCGCACAACCACTCGTTCCAGGGTGCATCAGGCGCGGGTGATCGACAGCCGTGACGGGAACCCGGATCGCCGTCCCGCCGAGGATCGAGGGACGGGCGTCCGTCGTGCGCGAGAGGTAGCGCTGCACGCGGATTGCGACGATCGAGTGGCGAACAGACCAGAGAAGCCGGATCTTGCCCGCGCGCCGCCTGCGTAGCATAGTCGGCCGGCGGGGTTGCGGTGCGCCCTCGGGGATAGGTCCCCGGTGCCCCCGATTGTTGACTCTGTGTCGAATCGCGCCTGGCCGTTGTGGCGACAAGTGCCCGGTATCTCCCGTGCGCCGTCACTCAGGGCAATCGCCGTATGGTGTCGCAGTTGTTCCGCCCCGGGTGCGGGACCCGGACCCCGGACGCTGTTAGGCTGGTATCCCGTGGACTTGGTGGGACTGTTCCGGGCCCGCATCGGCCCAGCAGCGTCCCCTTCGAAATCCCCTCGATCGCAACCACGGGAGCCCCTCCTTGGCAGTGCCTCAGACGCCCAGTCGCAACCGGCCGGCGAAGCACCTTTTCGTCACCGGAGGCGTCGCCTCCTCGCTTGGCAAGGGGCTCACCGCGTCGAGCCTCGGAGCGCTCCTCAAGGCGCGCGGCCTGCGGGTCACGATGCAAAAGCTCGACCCCTACCTCAACGTCGACCCCGGCACGATGAATCCCTTCCAGCACGGCGAGGTGTTCGTCACCAACGACGGCGCCGAGACCGACCTGGACATCGGCCACTACGAGCGTTTCCTGGACGTCGACCTGCACGGGTCGGCCAACGTGACGACCGGTCAGATCTATTCGACCGTCATCGCCAAGGAGCGCCGCGGCGAGTATCTCGGTGACACCGTGCAGGTCATCCCGCACATCAGCAACGAGATCAAGTCGCGGATCCGACAGATGGCGACGGCCGACGTCGACATCGTCATCACCGAGGTCGGTGGCACGGTCGGCGACATCGAGTCGCTGCCGTTCCTGGAGTCGATCCGGCAGATCCGACACGAGATCGGTCGCGACAACGTCTTCTTCCTGCACGTCTCGCTGCTGCCGTACATCGGCCCGTCGGGCGAGCTGAAGACCAAGCCGACCCAGCACTCGGTCGCCGCGCTGCGCAGCATCGGTATCCAGCCGGACGCCATCGTGCTGCGCGCGGACCGCGCGGTGCCCCAGGACATCAAGCGCAAGATCTCGCTGATGTGCGACGTGGACGAGGAGGCCGTGGTCGCGGCCATCGACGCCCCGTCGATCTACGACATCCCCAAGGTCCTGCACTCCGAGGGCCTGGACGCCTACGTCGTGCAGCGCCTGGGCCTGAACTTCCGCGACGTGGACTGGACCCAGTGGGACGACCTGCTGCGCCGGGTGCACCAGCCCGAGCGCGAGGTCACGGTCGCCCTGGTCGGCAAGTACATCGACCTCCCCGACGCCTACCTGTCGGTCACCGAGGCCATCCGCGCGGGCGGCTTCGCGAACAACGTGCGCACCAATATCAAGTGGGTGACGTCGGACAACACCGCGACGCCCGAGGGCGCCGAGCGCGAGCTGAGCGACTGCGACGCGGTGCTCATCCCCGGCGGCTTCGGCGACCGCGGCGTCGAGGGCAAGGTCCAGGCGATCGCGTACGCCCGTAAGCACCGCATCCCGACCCTGGGCATCTGCCTGGGGCTCCAGTGCATGGTGATCGAGGCGGCGCGCAACCTGGCCGGGCTCGAAGGCGCGAACTCGCTCGAATTCGACCCCGAGGCCACGCATCCCGTGGTGGCGACCATGGCCGACCAGCTCGACATCGTCGCCGGCCAGGGCGACCTGGGCGGCACGATGCGCCTGGGGCTGTACACGGCCGACCTGGCCGAGGGTTCGATCGCGCGCGAGGTCTACGGCGCGAACCGGTCCGAGGAGCGCCACCGGCACCGCTACGAGGTCAACAACACCTACCGCGCGCAGCTGGAGGCGACCGGGCTGGTGTTCTCGGGTCTGTCGCCCGACGGCCGGCTCGTGGAGTACGTCGAACTGCCGCGCGAGCAGCACCCGTACTTCATCGCGACCCAGGCGCACCCCGAGCTGAAGTCGCGCCCGACCCGCCCGCACCCGCTGTTCGCGGGTCTGGTCGCGGCCGCGGTGCGGCGGATCAAGGGTGAGGACAGGATCGCGGAGGCCGCGTCCTGAAGCGCCGACCGATGCGCCGACCGCTGCGCTGAGCACGGTTGAAGTGTGCGGCCCCGCCCGGGATTTCCCGGGCGGGGCCGTCCGTTTTCGGCACTAGGCTGAGCCGATCAAGGGCGCCTCGGGCCTCGAACGGCCCTGGAGCGGGCCTCGGACGGGGCTCGGACCTGCCTGGGAACTGCTTCGGACGGGTATCGGACTCGCTCCGGGGGCCGGACGGGTGCTCGCCGGGCGCCGCAGGATCGAACAGGAGACGCATCGTGAGCGAGCCGACCACGCGGGCGAGGATTCGCGACACCGCCGAGTCGTGGCCGACCTCGGACACCGAGACGCCGTTCAAGGGCCACATCACCGCGATGCGGACCGAGATCGTGGCGATGCCGGACGGCTCCCGGGCCCGCCGCGACTACGTCGTGCACCCGGGCTCGGTGGGGGTCGTCGCGGTGGACGAGCAGCAGCGGCTGCTCGTCCAGCGCCAGTATCGGCACCCCGTGCGGCACAAGTTGTGGGAGGTCCCCGCGGGCCTGCTCGACGTGCCCGGTGAGAACCCGCTGCACGCGGCGCAGCGGGAGTTGTACGAAGAGGCGCACTACGAGGCCACCATGTGGAACGTGCTGGTGGACCTCTACACCACGCCCGGATCCTCGGACGAGGCCGTGCGGGTCTTCCTGGCGCGTGGGCTGTCCGAGTCGCGGGCCGAGCGGTTCGCGGTCGAGCACGAAGAGGTCGGCATGGAGACGGCGTGGCTGCCGCTCGACGAGGTGATCGCACTGATCCTCGCGGGGGAGTTGCACAATCCGCTGCTGGTCTCGGGAGCCTTGGCGCTCAAGGCCGCGACCACGCTCTCGGCCGCTGAGGGTGGGGACGGGTTCGGGGGGCTTCGGGCCGCGGACGCGCCTTGGGTTGCTCGGCCTTACCGCTGAGCGGGCCGGCCGTTGCGTCTTGGTGGGCTTGGGGGATGTGTGCCCGCCGGCCCACCCGTCGCGTCGGGTTCGGAGGGCTGCGGATTTCGGGCGCAGGAGGGTAGCGGCCGCGGATTTCGGGTGGTGGGGTCGGTGAGTGGGGGCTTGCCCCCGGGTGTGGGTGAAGGCCGCGGGATTCGGGCCGCCGGGTCGGGGTGCGGGGTCTTGGCTGCTCGGGTTCGTGGAGGGTGTGGAATTCGGGTGGGCGGGTTGGCGAGTCGGGCCTCGTGTGGGCGTGTGGGTCGTTAGCCTGCGAGCTGGGTGGGGCTGAGACAGGGGGCGTCTGCGGTGGCTGTGACCGGGGAGTCCGGGGTCGCGTGCGCGACGGCCGAAGGGCGGGTTCCCGGGATGCGTCCGACGGTCGAGGCGTTGCCCAAGATCGTGGATCAACTGCCGCCAGGCGGGGTCGATTTCGTGGGACGGGCCGACGAACTCGACACCCTCTACACCTGGGTGACCGGCCCGGGCGCGGCGATCCCCGCCCAGCTCGCGCCGACCGACCCCGAGCATCCGGGCGTCACCCGCACCGTGTGGTTGCCCCGCGACCGCGTGGTCGCGATCACCGGGCCGGTCGGAGTGGGCCGTACCGAGTTCGCCGTGCGGTTCGCGCACCGGCTCGCGCCGCAGTTCCCCGACGGCCGGCTGTACGCCCGGCTCACCGGGCCGCGCGGGGAGCTGATCCCGCCCGGCGACGTGCTGGAGAGCCTGCTGTACGCGCTGGGGACGGTGGCGATCCCGTCCTCGCACGAGGAACGGATCCGGCTGTTCCGGGAGCATCTGGACGGCAAACGCTTCCTGTTGCTCCTGGAGGACGTGACCGGGACCGCGCAGCTGCGCCCGCTGTTGCCGCAAAGTCCCACGTCGCTCGTGGTGGTCACCGCGGTGGTGCCGCTCACCGGTCTCGGCCGGGCCGCCGCGGTGCGCACGTGCGCGTTGGACATGCTCGACGTGCGGGCCTCCACCGAACTACTCGGCAATCTCGCCGGGCACACCCGCGTCGCGTGCGACCCGCGGGCCGCCGACGAGCTCGCGGCGCTGTGCGACTTCCACCCCGCGGCGCTGCGGATGGCGGGGGCGTGGCTGCGGGCCCGGCCGCGCTACGCGATGGCCGACGTCGGGCGGCGGTTGCGGGCCGAGCGGTTGCGGCTGCACGAGCAGGCGGGCGACGACCTCGCGGTCCGGGCATGCTTCTCGCTCATCCATCGCGAGTTGGTGCCCTCGGCGGCCCGGTTGTTGCGGCTGCTCGCGCTCGTGCCCGGGCGCGAGTTCGGCGCGGACGCCGCCGCCGCGCTCGCCGACTGCGGCCCCGACGCGGCCACCCGCTCGCTGACCGAGCTGCGCGAACTGCACCTGCTGGAGCCGGGCTCGGTGCCGGGCCGGTTCCGCTTCCACGACCTGGTGCGCGGCTACGTCCAGGAACGCCTGGACGCGGAGGAGCGACCGGGCGAGCGGCGCAACGCGCGGGTGCGGTTGCTGGACCGCTACGTACGACTCGCCCGATCCGCCGAGCGGGTCATCGTGGGCGCCGACGGGCCCGAGCCGGACGCCGACGTGCGCTTCGCGTCGGCC
>NZ_WWJX01001381.1 GCF_009865215.1 Streptomyces sp. SID3343
CGCCGTGCGACGCGGGAGGCGGGAGCCTGCGACCGAAGGCCGACCGGCGCAGCACGGCGTCGCTCGCGCGTTCCGACAGCGACCGGCGACCGGCGCCGGCGCGGGTGGGCATCGTGGGGCCCGCTTCGAGGGCGGCGTAGTAGTTCTCGGCGGTGCGGACCGCCGTGTTGCGCCACGTGAAGCGTTCCAGTACCCGTTCGCGGCCCGCGAGCGCCAGGCGGGCCCGCAGGTCGGGGTCGTCGAGGAGTCTGCCGATCGCGGCGCGCAGCGCCTCCGGGTCGCCCGGCGCGACCGCGAGACACGTCTGGCCGTCCGGTCCGGCGACCTCGGGGATCGCGCCGCCGGTGGTGGCCACGAGCGCGGTCCCGCACGCCATCGCCTCCGCGGCGGGCAGCGAGAAACCCTCGTACAGCGACGGCACGCACGCGACCTCGGCGCTGCGGATCAGGTCCGCGAGTTCGTCGTCGGTGATGCCGGACACGAAGCGGATTGAGTCGGTCAAACCGAGCCGGTCGATCGCGCGCAGGACCGGTCCGTCGCCCTTGGGCTTGCCGACCACGACGAGTTCGAGCCCGTCGTGGTCGGTGCGCAGCTTGGCGAGTGCCTCGACGAGGTGGATCAGGCCCTTGAGCGGGACGTCGGCACTCGCGGTGGTGACGATGCGGCCCGCCACCTTCGCGGTGGCCGGGTCGGGCCGGAAGCGGTCGGTGTCGGCGCCCACGGGCACCACGGTGATGCGCGTCGGGGAGACCCCGAGGTGGTCGACGATCTCGGCCTTGGACGAGTCGGACACGGTGAGTACGTCGGACAGGCGCGCGGACACTCGTTTTTGCATCGTGGTGAAGCCGTACCAGCGGTGCAGCGTGGCCTTGCGGCGCAGCGTGGTCGCCTCGCCGATCTCCAGGGCGCGGTCCACCGTGATCGGGTGGTGGATCGTGGTCACGAGCGGGAAGCCGAGCCGGGGCAGCCCGAGTTGGCCGTAGCCCAGGGTCTGGTTGTCGTGCACGACGTCGAATTCGCCGCGCCGGGCCGCGAGGTGGCGCCACGCGCGCAGCGAGAAGGTCAGCGGCTCGGGGAAGCCCGCGGTGAGCATGCCGCCGACTTCGAGCACGTCGATCCAGTCGCGATACTCGCGCACGTGCGGGAGTCGGAACGGGTCGGGGTCGCGGTACAGGTCCAGGCTGGGCAGCGTGGTGAGCTTGACGCCCTCGTCGACGACCGCGTAGGGCGGGCCCGAGATGACCTCGACGTGGTGGCCCAGGCGGGTCAGTTCGCGTGAGAGGTGGCGCACGTACACGCCCTGTCCGCCGCAGTACGGGTCACCCCGATACGCCAGAAGGGCGATTCGCAGGGGCCGCTTCGGGGAGGTCCGCGCCGGGTCCACCCGGGCATCCACAGCTGGTGCGGTCTCCCGTATCACGAATGGCCCCCTGTCGCTGCCCTCGTCGGAGCATAGTAGTCGCGTAATCTAGAACAAGTTTCATTATCTGCTCGTCGGAGATCAGCCAAGATACCGCCGGGTACCCATCGTGACGGTCCCTGGGTGACCTGTAACACACCGGCCGGCAATGCGCCGCGCATCGAAAGGCTGAGCATGACGACGTACACGAAGGCCGACCGGGCACCGTTGACCGAGCGACAGGAGGCCCGCCGCAGGCGGATTCTGCGTGCCACCACCCAGCTCGCGGCCCGCGGCGGCTACGAATCGGTACAGATGCGCGAGGTGGCCGAGCTGTCCGAGGTCGCGCTCGGCACTCTGTATCGATACTTCCCGTCCAAGGTGCACCTGCTCGTGGCCACCATGTACGACCAACTGGAACGGTTGCACGGCCAGTTGCGCCGTCGGCCGCCGAAGAGCCTGGGCCCGCGCGAGCGGGTCGTGGACACCCTGCTCCGGGCCTTCCGGGGCATGCAACGCGAGCCGCATCTGACCGAGGCGATGATGCGCGCGCTGCAGTTCGCGGACCGTTCGGTAGGCGCCGAGGTGGACACGGTCAGTCGGGTCACCACGTCGATGATCCTGGAGGCCATCCACGGCGACGAACCGGCGACGGAGCCCACCGCCGAGGATCTCGCGGTGATCCGTGTGATCACCCACACGTGGCACTCGTCGCTGATCGCCTGGCTGAACGGCCGAGCCTCGATCGCCCAGGTGCGCACGGACATCGAAACGGTGACCCGGCTGATCCGCGACGACGGCGAAGCCGAAGGCGCCTGATCCCCGGGGCGGGCCACGGAAATGATCTTGGAGTGTGGGGGCTCCGGAGATCGCGGCGACCCCCTCGACTCCAAGATCGTTTCGGCTCCGAGATCGTTTCGGTGGGTCGGTCGTCGTCAGTCCGGCGGGAAGACCGTCTTGCCCGTAGCGACCTCGATGATCGAGATGGCCTCGACGGGGCAACTCTCGGCCGCCTCCAGGATCTCGTCGGAGGCGTCCATCTCCTCCGCTCGCGGGTGGGACTGCCGGCCCGCGTCCAGCTTGAAGTCGGCGGGGGCACTGCCGATGCACATGCCCGAACCGATACAGACGCTTCTGTCGACCTCGACGCGCCAGCGATCACCCATCAGTTTTTCCCTCTTTCCCGTTGCGCCGAGCCGCGGCCCGCCCCCGCGAGGGCGGGCCGCACAGCAGATCGAACCGTGCTCAGGCCTCGTAGCCCGCGGGCAGCGCGATCGACTTGGCCTCGGTGTACGCGCCGAGGCCCTCGATGCCGAACTCCCGGCCGATGCCGGAGTTCTTGAAGCCGCCGAACGGTCCGAAGAAGTCCAGGCCGAACGTGTTGACCGAGTAGGTCCCCGTGCGGATCTTGCGGGCCACCTCGATGCCGCGCTCGATGTCGGTGGTCCACACGCTGCCGGACAGGCCGAAGTCCGAGTCGTTCGCGAGCGAGATCGCCTGCGCCTCGTCGTCGTAGGGGATCAGCGCGACCACCGGGCCGAAGACCTCCTCCTGCGCGATGCGCATGGAGTTGTCCACGTCGCCGAACAGGGTGGGCTCGACGTACCAGCCCTTCTCCTGCGACTCGGGACGGCCGCCGCCCGAGAGGAGCTTGGCGCCTTCCTCCTGGGCGATCTTGATGTAGTCGAACGAGCGCTGCTGCTGCCGCTTGGCCACCAGCGGGCCGACCTGGGTCTCGGCCGCCATCGGGTCACCCGTCACCAGGTTGTCCACCCACGCGGTGAAGCGCTCGGCGATCTCGTCGTAGCGGCTGCGCGGGGCCAGGATGCGGGTCTGCGCGACGCACGCCTGACCGTTGTTCATGTACGAGTTGGGCAGCAGCGTGTTGGCGGTGTGCTCCAGGTCGGCGTCGGGCAGGATGATCGCCGCCGACTTGCCGCCCAGTTCCAGCGTGACGCGGGTGAGGTTGCGCGCGGCGACCTCCATGATCCGCTTGCCCGCGCCGACCGAGCCGGTGAACGCGACCTTGTCGATGCCGGGGTGCCCGACCAGGTACTCGCTGACCTCACGGTCGGCGGCCACGATGCTCAGCACGCCGTCGGGCAGGCCGGCCTCGCGACAGATCTCGGCGAGGATGTACGAGTCGAGCGGGGTCTCCGGCGACGGCTTGAGCACGATCGTGCAGCCGGCCGCGATGGCCGGGGCGAGCTTGGCCGCGGTCACGAACTGCGGGACGTTCCACGGCACGACGGCCGCGACGACGCCGACCGGCTCGCGGCGCACCAGGAGCGGGTTGAGCAGCCCGGCGCGCTTCTCCTCCCACTGGTAGTCCTTGGCGATCTTGGCGACCGTGTCGTAGATCATCCCGGCGCCGATCGCCTGCGCGAACAGGCCCCAGGTGACCGGGGATCCGTTCTGCGACGTGACGACCTCGGCTATCTCCTGCGACCGCGTCATGAAGCCGTCGCGGATCTTCTCCAGGATCGTGATCCGCTCGTCGAGCGACATCCGGGGCCACGGGCCCTCTTCGAACGCCTTGCGCGCGGCGGCCACCGCCGCGTCCACGTCCGCGGTCGACGCGTGCGGAACCCGCGCGATGACCTCCTCGGTGTGGGGCGAGACGACCTCGATCGTGTCCTTGCCAAGCGGGTCCACCAGCTGTCCGCCGATGACCAGTTGGCTGTGTTCCACGATTTCCGTCATCACGGTCCTCCTCGGTGCCGGCGTGCGTGCACGCCACGCGATACAGGGATGTCGATGTCAGGGTCACGCGCTTCGACGAGAACTCCATGGGACGAGAACTTCGCCTGCGACGCGACTGCAACTCTGACTAGAACAGATATCAGTTTGCCGATGAGGGAACAACGCATTCGGGGCTCGAATGAGACTGGAGTCTCACCGGCTGCCAGGTAAGGATCGTACGTGCCGAAGCTCGATCTGACGACCCCTCGGATCACTGGCACGATCCAGTGTGAGAGAACGTGTTCTATGGTGATCATCGAACCCGTGCGGCCAACGCGAGTCCGGATGGCGCCACTTCGAGAAGCTTCGAGAAGGAGGCCGCCTCATGACCACAGCACCCTCGCGCCCCACCCCGCGCGTCGCGGACCTCGGCAACGGCGTGTGGACCGTCCCCGTGCCGATCCCCGACAACCCCCTCGGCGTCACGCTCGTCTACGTCCTGGAGACCGAAGCCGGCCCGGTCCTGGTCGACGCCGGCTGGGACGACCCGATCTCGTACCAGGCCCTGGTCGACGGCCTGATCGAGGTCGGTACGACGATCGAGGACGTGCACGGCGTCCTGGTCACGCACGCCCACCCCGACCACCACGGCCTGTCCGAGAAGGTCCGCGAGGCGTCCGGCGCGTGGATCGCGTTGCACGCCGCCGACGCCGAGCAGGTCGACCTGATCAACAACGCGCCGCGCGAGGCGTGGCTGCGCCACCACCTGGAGGTGCTCACCCTCGCGGGCGCGCCGCAAGACGCGCTCGACGCGCTGACCCGGCATCGCGAGGTGAGCGTGACCCGCCCGCGACTGCACTACGCGGTCCCGGACCGCGAGTTGGTCCACGGCGAACTCGCGCCGGCGCCGGGCCGCGCGATCCGCACGGTGTGGACGCCGGGCCACACCCCGGGCCACGTGTGCCTGCACCTGGAGGACGGTGACGGCCGGTTGCTCTCCGGCGATCACCTGCTGCCGTCGATCACGCCACACATCGGGCTCTACGACGAGGCCGAGGAGGCGGATCCGCTCGGTGACTTCCTGGCCTCGCTGACACGTGTCGCACAACTGCCGATCACGGGCGTGCTGCCGGCCCACGAGCACGTGTTCTCGGACGCGGCCGGCCGAGCGGCCGAGGTCGCGGCGCTGCACGAGGAGCGGTTGAGCGCGCTGCGTACGCGGCTGTGCGAACGGTCGCTGACGCTGTGGCAGATCGCCGAGGGGATGGACTGGAACCGGCCGTGGGCGCAGTTGGGCGCGCAGAACCGGCAGTTGGCGCTGAGCGAGGCGGCGGCCCACCTGCGGCACCTGGTCAAGCGCGGTCGCGCGCAGGCGGAGGCCGGCGGCGGACCGGCTCGCTACACGGCGTTGTGACCCAGGTCGGGTGGGGCGGGCCCGGGTAGGGTGGCCGGGGTCCCCTCGGGGGCTCGAACCGGTCGGTGGGCCCGATTCGGTCAGTCGAGTGGGTTCGATGCGGTCGGTCCGGTGGGCTCGATTCGATCGGCCCGGTCGGCTCGACGGTGTCGGTGCCCACGCTCAGCGAAAGGCACCGCATGCCCTCCCCCCGACGCCGCACGCGCGCCGCGGCCGCCACCGTGCTCACGACGGCGCTGCTGAGCTCGGTCTGGACGGGTGGTGTGGCGGGGGCCGCCACCACACCGCCGGACGGTCCGGGCGGCTCGCTCCGCTCGGCCGCGGCCTTCGGTCGGCTGCCGGCGGCGACACCCGTGGCCCCGCCGGCGATGTACGGGAAGAGCGATCCGAGTGCGGACGGGGTGTACCGCCAGTCGCTCGCGATCGTCGCGCTCGCGTCCGCCGACGCGCGGCCCGCGCCCCAGGCGGTCGAGTGGCTGCTCGCCCAGCAGTGCGCCGACGGCGGCTTCGCCACATATCGGGCCGACCCGGGCGTGCCGTGCGATGTCGCCCGCGAGGACACCGTCGCGACCTCAATCGCGGTACAGGCGTTGGTGTCCCTGCGCACGTATGCCACGCAGGCCGGGCGCGGCGCCGACTGGCTCAAGTCCAAGCAACTGCCCGACGGTTCGTATGCGGCCTTCCCGGGCGCCCCGGCTCCGGTGGGTGACCCGACCTCGACGGCGTTCGCGGTCAACGCGCTGGTCGCCACCGGGGTGAATCCGGACACGCAAAAGACGGCGCAGGGTCGCACCCCGGCCGACGCGCTGAAGTCGATGCAGGTCGTGTGCCCGGCGCCGACCGAGGCGCTGGGCGCGTTCCGGGGCGCCGCGGGCGGGGCCGGCGATCCACTCGTCACGGCGCGCGCGACGCTCGCGCTCGGCTACGGCAAGCTGCCGGCCGTGCCGAC
>NZ_WWJX01001382.1 GCF_009865215.1 Streptomyces sp. SID3343
GGTGCGCGGGGGCGGGGGCGGGGGCTGCGACGGCGTGGCCGGCGGGCGGGTGCCGTACGTCGGCTCGGGGCTGCTCGCGTGGGGCGTTGCTCGGGCCGGGCGTAGCCGTGCCGAGTGTTGCTCGTGACGGGTGTTGCTCGTGTCGAGGCGCTCGTGCTCGGTGGACATCGACCGTGCCCGGTGCCACCCGTGCGTTCCTCACGGGCGATTCATGACAAACGCGACTGTCACGGGCCACGGCCCGGTGACAACGTATGGGCGTCACCGGATACGAGGGTGAGGGACGAGGGACGAGGGACGAGGGACAAGGAGGGTTGCGATGAACGAGGGCTACGCCGTCTTTTGCGACGCCGATCGACTGTTCTACGACGCACCGCACCGGCTCCGCTCCACCGCCGCCGACGGTCCCGCCTCGCACTACGACACCGTGGGACGCGAACTCCCGACGGGCTGGCGGCGTCGGACCAACGGAGACTGGCTCGCGTTCCACCCGCCGGAGCTCGAACTCCCGAGCCAGGGCTGGAAGATCCACGTGTCCGCCACCCTGGACAACGCCGAGAAGGTGCTCGCGGCGGTATGGGACTACTGCGTCCCGCGTGGCATCGCCTTCAAGTGCATGCCGAGCCCGTACCTGCTGCACACCCGCAACGCCAAGTACGCCGACCGCGCGGGCAGCGGCAAGTTCGTCACCGTCTACCCTCGTGACGACGAGCACTGTCGTCGCATCGCCGAAGACCTCGACGCCCGGCTGGGCGGCGAACCCGGCCCGTACATCCTCACCGACCTGCGCTTGGGAGCCGGTCCCGTATACGTCCGATACGGCAGCTTCGTCGAGCGATTCTGCTACGACGCCGAGGGCGAACTGTGCCCCGCGATCGAGGACGACGAGGGGCGGTTGGTCCCCGACCGCCGGGATCCCGCGTTCCACGTACCGAGTTGGCTCGAACTGCCCGCGTTCCTCGAACCGCACCTGGCCGCGCGCTCCGCCACCACCGTCGCCGAGATCCCCTACCGGATCGAACGAGCGCTGCACTTCTCCAACGGCGGTGGCGTCTACGTCGGCCGGGACCTGCGAACCGACGAGCAGGTCGTACTCAAGGAAGCCCGGCCGTACGCGGGTCTCGCCGCCGACGGGGCGGACGCGGTGGCCCGACTCGGCCGCGAACGCGCAGCGCTGGAGCGGCTGTCCGGGCTCGGTTGCACTCCCGAGGTACGCGACTGGTTCACGCTCGGCGATCACCGCTTCCTGGTCCTGGAGTTCGTCGAGGGCCGACCGCTGAACAACTTCTTCGCCCACCGCCACCCGCTGATCGACAAGGACCCGACACCCGAACAGCTCGCCGACTACACACAGTGGGCCATGCGGGTGCACCGTCTGGTCGAGGAAGCCGTCGCCGCGATCCACGCGCGTGGAGTGGTCTTCAACGACCTGCACCTGTTCAACATCATGATGTCGGAGGACGAGAAGTCCGTTGTTTTGCTGGACTTCGAGGCCGCCGCCGTCGACGACCCGAGCGGCCGACAGGTGATCGCCAACCCGGGCTTCGTCGCACCCGCCGACCGCCGGGGCTTCGGCGTCGACCACTACGCCCTGGCCTGTCTACGCCTGGCCCTTTTCCTGCCGCTCACCAGCCTGTTCGCGGTGGACCGCGGCAAGGCCCGCCACCTCGCCGAGATAGCCGCCGGTGAGTTCCCGGTGCCGGCCGAGTATCTGGCAGAGGCGGTCGAGGAGATCGAACGCGGCATGGCGGTGTCGCATCGGCCGTCGTCCGGCTACCTCCCCGTGCACCCGGGTGACTGGCCACGCAGTCGGGACTCGATGGCGCGTGCCGTACTCGCCTCCGCGACGCCGGATCGCGACGACCGATGTTTTCCCGGCGACATCGCCCAGTTCGCCGGTGTCGGTGGCGGCGCGTGCTTCGCGTACGGCGCGGCCGGCGTGCTGTACGCCCTGACCGAGACGGGCGCCGAACAATGTCCCGACGGTGAGGAGTGGCTGCTGCGGGCGACCAAGGACCCGGCCTCCGGCAGCCCGCTCGGCTTCTACGACGGCCTCTCCGGCATCGCCTGGGTCCTGGAGCGGCTCGGCCATCGCGAGCGGGCCCTGGATCTGGCCGACACGATCGTCGCGCAGAGCCGCCAAGACATCGGCTCCGACCTGCACGGCGGCCTGGCCGGGATCGGCCTGGCACTGGACTCGCTGGCCGCCTCGACGGGCGAACGCGCCCTGCACGACGAGGCGATGGAGTGCGCCCGCATCGTGGCCGACCGTAGCGCGGCCGCCCCCGAGAAGCGCGGCGGTGCGAAGGTTCGGGCCGGGCTGCTGTACGGCGCCGCCGGTACCGCGCTGTTGTTCCTGCGCCTGTACGAACGCACCGGCGACCAGGCGTTGTTGGACCTTGCGGCCGACGCCCTTCGCCGCGACCTGGCACGGTGCGTCGTCGGCGTCGGCGGGACCCTCCAGGTCAACGAGGGGTGGCGCACCATGCCCTACCTCGGAGCAGGCAGCGTCGGCATCGGCATGGTGCTCGACGACTACCTCGCGCACCGGCCGGACGAGCAGTTCGAACGGGCCCGAGGCGAGATCGTGCAGGCCGCGCAGGCCAAGTTCTACGCCCAGCCGGGCCTGTTTCGCGGCGCCGCGGGCATGGTGCTGCACCTGAGCCGGACCACGACGGGCGGCCCCGGCACACAGGCCGCCGACCTGCGCCGCCAGATCGCTTCGCTGGCGTGGGGCGCCGTTCCCTATCGGGGACATCTCGCGTTCGCGGGCGAACAGATGATGCGGCTCTCCATGGACCTGAGCACCGGTACCGCCGGTTGCCTGCTCGCACTGGGCAGCGCGCTGCACGGCACACCCGTGCACCTGCCCTTCCTCCCGCCGCCTCGGCGGCCTTGAAGCCGGCCCCCTTGTCGGGGGTCGTACACCAATGCTCCATTCCCACAACGGAAGGAACACATCATGACCCTTCTCGACCTGCAGACGATGGCCACCCCCGCGATCGAGGACGGCGGCGAGCTCGCCAACGGCGGCGGCGGCGGTGGCGGCAGCCGCGCGAGCCTGCTGCTGTGCGGCAACAGCAGCCTGAGCCTCGTCACCTGCAACTGACCGACCTTCACTACGGGGCGATGAGCCCGCAGTGACGCGGTCAGACAGCGGTCCCGGGCGGATCACCATCCGTCCGGGACCGCTGTCTGTGCTTCCGTCTGCCTGTCTATCTGTATGTCTGTCTGTGTCTCTGACGTGCGGTCGGTTGGCTTGGTTGGTTCGGTTCCGTGTCGTTACGTAATGTTCTGTTCGGTTCTATTCGGTTCTGGTATTTGCTTTCCTTTTCTGTTTCGTTCTGTTTCGTTCTGTATCGTTCGGTCGAGATGAGGAGTGCGTGCGGATGGACTCTGTGCCCCACGACCCGTCGGACGCCGATGTCCGGGGTGTCCTGGTCGGTGCCGTGCGGCACAGCGCGGGCCATACCGCGGCCGTGCTCGTCTTCAGTACGGCGTCCGCTGTCATAGCCGTCGCCCTGCCCGCCGTACTCGGACACACCCTCGACCTCCTGATCGACGGCGGATCGGGACTGCACGCGGCGATCGTCCTGTGCGCCGCGCTGATCGCCGCCGAAGTCCTGTTCGACGCGCTCGAAGCATGGGCGGGCGGCGTGACCTCCGCCCGTACCGCCGCGTGGCTGCGCCGCCGCCAGGCCGACCACCTCCTGTCGCTCGCGCCGCATCGCGCCGCGGACCGTTTCAGCCCCGGCGACCTGGTGACCCGCCTGACCGGCAACGCCGCCGAGGCAAGTACCGCGCCCGCCACCGTCGCTGCCGCAATCGCGTCGTTCTTCGTGCCGATCGGCGGGCTGGTCGCGCTCGGGCTGATCGACGTCCGCCTCTTGGCGGTATTCCTGGCCGGAGTTCCGCTCCTGGTCTGGCTGTTGAGCGCCTTCGCCCGCGGCTCGTCCGACAGCGTCTCGCGATATCAGGAGGTCCAGGCCGACATCGCGAGCCGCTTGGTGGAGGCGCTCGGCGGTGCCCGTACGGTCGCCGCCGCCGGTACCACCGAGCGCGAACTCCGCCGCGTACTGGCGCCGTTGCCCGAGCTGGGCGCGCAGGGGCGGCGGATGTGGCACGTGTACGGGCGGGCCATGGCCGGCAGCACGATCCTGGTCCCGTTGTCGACCACCGCCGTGTTGGCGGTCGGTGGCATCCGCGTCGTCGGCGGCCACCTGAGCGTCGGCGCGCTGTTGGCCGCCTCCCGCTACGCGGTGCTGGCCGCCGGTCTGGGCGCGGTCGTGGGGCAACTCAACGCGCTCGTCCGCAGCCGCGCGGCCACTCGCCGCCTGGCCGAACTCCACGCGGCGGCACCGATGGTGGGCGGCGCCCGGGCATTGCCCGTGGGCGGGCCCGGGCGGCTCGAACTGCGCGCGGTCACCGTGTTTCGCGGCGGGGCGGCGGTGTTGCGCGGCGTGGATCTGGTCGTCCCCGGGGGCGCGACCATGGCTGTCGTAGGGCGCTCCGGGGCGGGCAAGTCCACCCTCGCGGCGGTCGCCGGACGGCTGGCCGACGTAGACGGAGGCGAAGTCCGCCTCGACGGGGTCGCGTTGGCCGAGCTGGATTCGGACGTGTTGCGTCGAGAGGTCGGGTACGCCTTCGAGCGGCCCGTGTTGTTCGGCGACACCGTCGGTGCCGCGATCGGATTCGGGCCGTACGTGCCCGGCGACGACGACATCAGGGCCGCCGCGCGAGCGGCCGGCGCGGACACGTTCGTGCGGCTGCTGCCCGGCGGCTACGCCACTCCGCTCGCCGAAGCGCCGATGTCCGGCGGCGAGCTGCAACGCCTCGGTTTGGCGAGGTCGTTCGCGCATGCCGGACGGTTGCTGATCCTCGACGACGCCACGTCGAGCCTGGACAGCGTGACCGAACTGCACGTCGGTCGAGCGCTGGTTCGGGACGTGCGGGCGGGTACTCGGCTGCTGATCGCGCACCGGGTGTCCTCGGCGGCTCGCGCGGATCTCGTGGCGTGGATGCAGGACGGGCGGGTGCGTGCCGTGGGGCGGCACGAAGAACTCTGGGAGGACGCGGACTATCGGGCGGTGTTCGCGGACCCGGGGGAGTCGGTATGAGGAGGAACGATTTTCGGTTGTTGCCCGAGGCGGCGCGGTTCCTGGGGCGGCGCAAGCGTGTCCTGGTGACGCTGGGCGGTTGGTCGTTGGTCGAATCGGCGCAGACCTTTCTCGGTGGCTACGGCGTGGCGATGGCGCTCGACCGCGGTTTTCTGGCCGGTCGGACCGCCGTCGGCCTACTGTGGTTGGCGGTGGCCGCAGTCGCGGTCGTGGCCGGTGGTGTCGCGACCGGTGGGGTCTTTCGCGGCCTGGCCGACCTGGTCGAGCCGTTGCGCGACGGTCTGGTGCGCCGGGTCGTGGCCCAGGCGTTGGCCCAGGCTCGTGCAGAACCGACCAAGGCGGCGGACAGCGCGGCGGTGTCGCGGCTGACCAATCAGACCGAGATCGCCCGGGACAGCTTCGCCGGATTGGTGCTGGTGGCTCGGTCCTTCGTCTTCACCGCCGTGGGAGCGTTGGTCGGACTCGCCGCGCTCGCACCGTTGTTGCTGGTCGTGGTGGTGCCGCCGTTGGTGATCGGACTGCTGCTGTTCCTGGCCACGCTGGGTCCGATGGCGGCCCGGCAGCGCGACTTCCTGTCCGCCGACGAGGCGTTGGCGACCCAGGTGGGGGCGATTGCGGAGGGGCTGCGCGACGTGGTGGCGTGCGGTGCGCAGGAGGCGGTGGCCGCCCGGACACACGCTCTGATCGAGGACGAGGCGCGGACCGCCCGTTCCCTCGCACGCTGGGCGGGCGCACGCTGCGTGGCGCTCGGCGTTGCCGGGCAACTACCCGTCGTACTACTGCTGATTGCCGCCCCATGGCTGCTGCGCGAGGGTTTGACCGCAGGCGCCTTGGTCGGCGCTTTCACGTACCTGACCCAGGCCCTGTTGCCGGCCCTGCACACACTGATGAACGCGCTCGGCGCCGCCGGAACTCGGTTGCTGGTGGTGCTCGATCGGCTCACCGCCGGGACGGCGTCGGTGGAGTCGGCCGGCGCATCAGGGGCGGCGAAGGCGGGGGCGGTCGAAGCGGGGGCGGTCGAGGTGGGGGCGGTCGAGGTGGGGGCGGCCGAGGTGGGGGCGGCCGAGGTGGGGACCGGAAGGGCGGTGCCGGTCGGGAAGGCGGCTACGGATCTGTTGCGGGAGCCGAAACCTCCCGCTGCTCCCGCGAGTTCCGAGCCGCCCTTCGAGGCGACCGGGGTTCGGGTCGAGGCGCGGGGACTGACCTTCGCCTACGGGCCGGGCGCACAGCCTGTGTTGCGGGAACTCGATCTGACTGTCGAACCCGGCGAGCACATGGTCGTGGTCGGTCCCAGCGGCATCGGCAAATCCACCCTGGTCGCGTTGGTGGCGGGCCTGCTCGTACCGGACCGAGGGGACGTGTTCGTCGCCGGGAAGCCGGCGCGCGGCGCGGCGGCGGTCGGTACGGCGGCGGTCGGTACGGCACCGCTGCGCGTACTCATTCCGCAACAGGCGTACGTCTTCACCGGCACCGTGCGCGAGAACCTGGAATACCTGTGCCCCTGCGGTGCCGATGCCGCGGCCGCGGAAGCCTCGGCCGACGCGGTGGGGCTGACCCCGCTTGTGCGTCGCCTGGGCGGATTCGACGCGCGGATCGAGCCCGCCACCCTGTCCCAGGGCGAGCGGCAACTCGTCGCGCTCGCCCGGGCCCATTTGTCGGCCGCGCCGCTGGTGCTCCTGGACGAGGCCACCTGCCACCTGGATCCGGCCGCCGAGGCCCGGGCCGAACTGGCCTTCGCCCACGGGCCCGGGACGCTGCTCGTGGTGGCCCACCGGATCAGTTCGGCGCGGCGTGCCGACCGGATACTGGTACTTGATGGGGTGCATGCCGTCTGTGGCAGCCACCACGAACTGCTCGACCACTCGACGCTGTATCGCGACCTCGTCGGCCGTTGGGAACACACCCGACAGATGTGATCCCGCGCACCGGGCGCCCACCCGCCCGGCTCCCCCCACTGCCTACTGCCTAGACCCAGCCGGCGCCCTGGGAGATGCGAATGGCGTCGATCCGGTTGCGAGCGCCCGTCTTACGGGTGATCGCGGAGATGTAATTTCGTACCGTGCCTCGACTGAGCCGCAGATTGAGGGCGATCTCGGGGATGGACGCACCCTCGGCCGCGAGTGACAACACGCCCAACTCGCGTGGCGTCAAAGGCATGTCGGCCGCGCGGAGGAAGTCCACCGCGAGCGAGGCGTCCACATAGCGTTCGCCTGCCGCCACCACGCGTATCGCGTGCGGCAGGCGGCTGGACGGCGCGTCCTTGTCCACGAAGCCCAACGCCTTCGCCTGTGCGCCTCGGCACAGGCTGCCCGGTCGGCGAGCACTCGCCAGGACGAGCAGCGCGCACGCCGCGTCCGGTGGCCAATCCGACAGTCGCGTGGACCCCGGACAATCCGTGTCCACGACGCACACGTCGGGTCGTAGCGATCGTGTCCGCTCCAGGGCGTTCGCCCACGTGTCGTCCGTGACGGTGATGTCCTCCTCGCGATCCAACAGCGCGGCCAGGGCCGACCGCATCAGCCGCATGTCGTGCACCAACAGGATACGTAACATGAGTGTTTGCCCCTCTGGACACCGATGCACAGCCTTACGCAGCGCACGTCCATGACTACCCCAAGCGTCCCGCTTGATGGACGTCGCTTTCCGGCCTCAACCACTGGTCCGGGACCGGGTCCAACCGGGCACGAACCGCCGGTCACCGGTCGCGAACGAGCAGTCCCCGTGCTGCGACGAGCACCCGGAATGGACGGGTTCAGCGCTCGCGGAGTGGACGCGAAGACGCGGACCCGGGGTCGAATCGGCGCTCACACCGCACAACTCCGGGCGACGGCGGCGGGCGGGGGCGTGGCGGGGGCGTGGCGGGCGGTGGCCGGGCGGAGTTCGGGCCGTGATCAGGAGGGATCGGGACGGGCAGGGCAGTGGTTTGCGCCGGCCGGCTTGATCGATGCGTGAGGTGGCGGGTGGGCGAAGGAGTTGGTGGGTTCGGCTGGGTAGCCGCCCGGTTGGTCGCGCCGGCCGGTTCGGCGGGACGGACGGGGCGAATTGGCGGGTGTTTGATCCGGGGGATTGATCATGTGAGGGGGTGGGGCCCGTCTGCTGGGTCTGCTGGGTCTGCTGGGTCGGGTTCGATGCGTCGCGTGCGTTACGTGCGTCGGCGGGTCGGGGGGATCGGGCGGGCCGGGCGGGTCTGGCGGG
>NZ_WWJX01001383.1 GCF_009865215.1 Streptomyces sp. SID3343
GCCGACGCGCGCGGCGGTCGAGCCGATCCGCACAGGCGAATGCCGGGTGCCCGGAGCGATGATTCGCTCGGAGCACCCGGCTGTCTCGGTGGTCGCCGGTGCCTGTCCCTCGCGGCCCGCCGGCGCCTGTTCTCGCCGCCCGCCGGTCAGGCCACCGCCGCGATCCGCACCCCCGGCGCGGAACTGGGAGTCGCGTCCCAGCGCATCACCCGGCCCTCCCACACCCCGCGCAGCCACAGCTCGGCCGACACCACGTCGGCGATCGCGCCCAACGGCACCGACGGGGCCGGCTGCGGCTCACCCTTGGTCAGGCTGGGCCGGGCACCG
The DNA here is from genome assembly GCF_009865215.1 of Streptomyces sp. SID3343. GTDB lineage: Bacteria > Actinomycetota > Actinomycetes > Streptomycetales > Streptomycetaceae > Embleya. The sequence continues at coordinate 328 of NZ_WWJX01001383.1, forward strand.
AGCACGGGGTCGAGCGAGCGGCGCAACTCGATCGGGTCGAGCACACCCAACTCGGCGAGCAGCGGGTCGGCGAACAGGTCGCGCAACAGGGCCGCGTTCTGCCGCAGCCCGCGCCGCTCGGCCTCGCGATAGTCGGCCCGGTGCACGTCGCCCAGCGTGTGCCGGGGAATCAGCCCCTGCACGGCGGCCGTGAGCAGCGCCCGCGGCCCGTCGTCGCGATCGCGCACCCACGCCGGCAGCGACAGCCCCGCCCGCACCACGGCCGTGTCCAGATAGGGCGCCTGGACCCGCACCCCGGTGCGTTCGGCCAACTGCTGGAAGGCGCGGTGCCGCTCGGCCGCCCGGCGGACCGCGACCCATGCCGCGCGGTCCCCCGGACGACCGTGCACCGACGGGTCCGCGGCGACTACGGATCCGGCGGAAACCACCGACTCGGCCGCGAGGCGGCGCAGCGAGCGGGCGAGCCGGCGGCGCATATCGGGTGTGGTCCACACCGCCGTGGGCCCGGTACCGCACCACGCGACGGCGGCGGCCGGCCCCGCGTCGATCCGGCCGGAGCCGGCGAGCACGTCGGAGAGTTGGTCCAGGGCCTGCGGAAAGGTGGTGCGGGCGACCCGGCGAGCGGTGCCGGCCAGATCGGAGGGGCTCATCCCGAGGTTGCGGGCCCAGGTGCGGGCGTGCCGCGCCGCGATCATCCGACGGCCGTCCATCGCGAGGTCGGCGAGGTAGGCGAGCGGTGTGCCGAGCACGGCGTCGCCGCCGTAACCGGTGACGTGCATGTCGATGCCGCAGTCGCGAATGGCCGCGAACGTGCGCGTGGTTCGGGCCATGCCGATCAGGGGGAAACCCGGCTCGTCGGGCATCACGCCGCCGTCGAGCACGTCGGCCAGGCCGGTGTACGGGAGGTGCTCCAGACCGCCGGGGATCACGAGGTGGCGCATTCGGGCCGAGCGGGACACGATTCGCGCGGCGGATTCGGGGTCGCCGGGGGCGCACGGCTCGGACCACGTGACCGCGACCAGGTCGCGGGCCTTGGCCACCGACACCGAGCGCGCGCCGAGCAGGGCCAGCACGGCCGAATCCCGTCCCCCGGACAGGTCGACGCCCGGCCGCTTGGCGCTGCTCACCCGCCGGCCGACCGCGTCGGTCAGCGCTCGGCCGAGCGCTCCCGCCGCGGCGGGGAAGTCCAGCGGTGCGCGGTGCTGTTCGTACAGCCGCAGGTGGGAGACGCCGTTCACGAGTTCGAGCGCGTGTCCGGGTTCGAGGCGGGCCACGCCCGTGAACATCGAGCGCCCGGCCACCAGTTCGGGCACGTCGGGGCACGCGATGCGGGCCGCGAACGCCTCGGTGTCCAGGCCGGCCCGAGTCAGGTCGGCGAGCGGAAGCGCGTGCGAGGCGTAGACCACGCCGTCGCCACCGTCGCGCGGCTGCGCGTGGAAGACCTGCCGGACCCCGGCCAGGTCGCCCAGCACGACGGTGCGCCGGCCGTTGCGCAACACGACGTGGTAGCTGCCCGCCCAGTCGGTCAGGTGCCGCAGCGCGCCCCCACGCGCGACCGCGAGTCCCACCTCCAACTCGGCGTCGGTGGCCCCGCACACGCCCAGGACCGCCATGCGCAGCGGGCCGCGGCTGACCACCCTGACCTCGTCGGCGGGCCAATCCCCCACCAACCACAGCGGATCGGGGCCCTCCCACAGCGTCCGGGCACCGGTCGGCCGGGTGACGCTCCGGCTCTCCGACGTCCCTGCGAACCAGCGCATCTCGACCCCCTTCGGGTAACGGCCCCCGCGCAACCCACCATGTGCCGGCCGGTCGGACTCCGACGCTTCCATGGAACCAAGGTTAGGCAAGCCTGAGTAGAGCGCACTCGACGGCGCACGGGGACACGAGCCCGGCGCATGGTCTCTTTTGACCGTGCCTGTGTACTGACGCGCCGTCAAGTACGTTCTGTCAACGATTGCGATCCCCTCTTGGGGTCGGCTTGGTCAAGGATTGAGACGAGTCCGGAAACCGTCCCGCCACCGTCCGAAACGCGTCGTACGCCACCCCCGTTTGGCGAATATCTCCCTTACCCGGGCCGTCCGGTCCGGTTACGCTGAGTGGGACGGAGGGTTGCCTTTGGGGGCAAACTATGCGCGGCAGTCCCAAGCAGGATCAGTCGGGGCGTTCGAGCCCTGACCACGAGGGTCCGGAGGCACCCGACCCAGGGGTATCGAACGGAGTCGCCGGTTCCGGATCCGACGACTCCCACGGCACCGTATTCGCGAACTCCCGGGCCGCCGCGTCCGCCGAACATCGCGGCGCCGCCGGCGCGGACGACGCCGAGGCAACCGAGCCGAGACCGTCGCACTTTCCCGCCACTCCCCTCGAACTCCCGGCCGACTCGCGCAACAAGGTCCCGCGCGAGCGCGGACCCAACGGCCGACTCGGCGAGTTGCTGACCGCGGCGGGTGTCAGCAACGCCGGGCTCGCGCGTCGCGTCAACGACCTCGGCGCCCGCCGCGGCCTCTCCCTTCGCTACGACAAGACCTCCGTTGCCCGCTGGGTGGGCAAGGGGATGACTCCACAGGGGCCGGTGCCGCATCTGATCGCGGCGGTGCTCTCGGAACGCCTGGGCCGCCCCGTGCCCTTGGAGGAGATCGGCCTCGACGAGAGTCGGCCGGTGGATCCCGATCTCGGTCTGGCCTTCCCCCGTGACGTCGGGGAGGCAGTTCGCACCGCCACCGATCTGTGGAGGCACGACCACATGAATCGACGCGAGTTGCTCGCCGGTACGTTCGCCGTCACCGCCTACGGCACCCCGATGGCGCGTTGGCTGATCACCCCCGCCGACGCGCGCGCCGAGCATCGCGGGTCGGGCCCCCAGGTCGGCCACAGCGACGTGACCAAACTGCGCGAGGCGGCCGAGGAGGCCCGACGCTGGGACAGCAAGTACGGTGGCGGCGACTGGCGCGCGTCGATGGTGCCGGAGTGTCTGCGCTGCGACGCGACGCCGCTCCTGCGCGGCAGCTACCACGACGACGTGGGCCGGCGACTGTTCGGCGCGACCGCCGAACTCTCCCGGCTGGCGGGGTGGATGGCGTTCGACACCGGCCAACACGAGGTGGCCCAGCGCTATTACATCCAGGCCCTGCGACTGGCCCGCGCGGCGGCCGACGTCCCGCTCGGCGGCTACATCCTGGCGACGATGAGCCTGCAGGCCACATATCGCGGCAACCCCGACATGGCGATAGACCTCGCGCAGGCCGCGATCGAGCGCAACAAGGGCATCGCCACGGCCCGGGTCACCGGCTTCCTGCACCTGGTCGAGGCACGAGCGCAGGCTCGCGGGCGCGACGCCGCGGCCTGCGGGCGCGCGCTGAACGCGGCCGAGGCGCACCTGGAGCGGGCTCGCCCGGGCGACGGGGACCCCGAGTGGATCGACTTCTTCACGTGGGATCGGCTGTGCGCGGACGGCGCCGAGTGCTACCGCGACCTCGGCGTCCCGGAGCGCACGCGCTACTTCACCGCGCAGGCCCTGGCCGGCCTGCGCGGCGAGGCGTACCAGCGCTCGCACGGTCTGCGCCTGGCGGTGGGCGCGCAGGCGGAGTTGCGGGCCGGCGAGATCGAGGCGGCGTGCGCCACCGGCCGCCAGGCGCTGGAGATCGCCGACCGCGTGCACTCGTCGCGCAACGCGGCCTACCTCAACGACCTGATGCTCGGCCTCAAGCCCTACAACGACGTCCGCGCGGTCAAGGACCTCACCGAACGCGCGCGCCTGGTCGGCGGCATCACGGTCTAGCCCGACATCAACAGTCCGGCTCGACATCACGGCCGGGGCCGACCGCGGCGATCGCCGCCGAGAAGAGCGCGGCGGGAACCCTCCGGAAACACCACAGGCCCGGCATGTGTATGCCGGGCCTGCGATACAAGTAGCGGGGACAGGATTTGAACCTGCGACCTCTGGGTTATGAGCCCAGCGAGCTACCGAGCTGCTCCACCCCGCGTCGGTAAACCCAACTGTACGCCATCGCGGACTCGGTCACGACCAATTACCCGAGCCCGCCCTCGGCGACCCTCTAGGGTCGAAAGCCGGAGGTGGTTACCCATGACGTTTTCCTACGACGTGGTCGTGATCGGCGGCGGAATCCTCGGGTTGGCGACGGCGTACGCGCTGACCGAACGCGATCGCACAGCGACGATCGCGGTCGTGGAGAAGGAGACGTCGTGGGCCGCGCACCAGACCGGTCGCAACTCCGGGGTGATCCACTCCGGCCTGTACTACCGCCCCGGCAGCCTCAAGGCGCGCTTCGCCGTCGAGGGCGCCCGGCGCATGGTGGACTTCTGCGCGCGCCACGAAGTCGCGCATCGGGTGACCGGCAAACTCGTGATCGCCACCGGCGCACACGAGTTGCCCCGATTGCGCGAACTGCATGCGCGCGGGCTCGCGAACGGGGTGCCGGTCACCGAGTTGACGGCGGATCAGGTCCGGGAACGCGAACCGCACGTGCTCTCCATCGGCGGCCTGCACGTGGCCTCGACGGGCATCGTCGACTACGGCGACGTGTGCCGCGCGCTGGTGGACGTACTGCACGCGCGCGGGGTGTCGCTGCGGACCGGCGCGGGCGTCGTCGACATCGCGGTGCATCCCCACGAGACGGTCGTACAGACCCGCCTGGGCGAGTTGCGCGGCCGGGTCCTGGTCAACTGCGCGGGCCTGTACAGCGATCGGATCGCGGCTCTCGCCGGCGACCCGCCGCCGGTACGGATCGTGCCGTTCCGAGGCGAGTACCACGAGTTGATCCCGTCCCGACGCGGCCTCGTGCACGGGCTCGTATACCCCGTGCCCGACCCGGCGTTCCCGTTCCTGGGCGTACACCTGACCCGCGGCATCCACGGTGACGTGCACGTGGGCCCCAACGCGGTGCTCGCGCTGCGGCGCGAGGGCTACTCGTGGGCGCGGATCGCGCCGCGTGAACTGGCCGCGACGCTGGCCTACCGGGGGATGTGGCACCTCGCGCGCCGGCACTGGCGCTACGGCGCGGGCGAAATGCTGCGCTCGGTGGCGAAGCCGGCGATGGTGCGCGCGGTGCAACGGATGCTGCCCGAGGTCACCGCGGCCGATCTGGTCCGCGCCCCGGCGGGCGTGCGAGCGCAGGCGGTTCGGCCCGACGGCGACCTGGTCGACGACTTCCTGATCACCGGCGGCGAGCGCACGGTCCACGTGCTCAACGCACCCTCCCCCGCCGCGACCGCCGCACTGCCGATCGGCGACGAGATCGCGAGCCGGGTCGCGGAGCGGTTGGGTTCGCTCTCGCATCGGTGACCTGACGGAGCATGATGGCTCTCGGGATCCGACCGGGGGAGATGTCGTGACCGCGATCCGTGTGGCCGTCGCCGCCATGGTGCTGTTCGTCCTGGCCGTGTGCATGCCTGCGACACAGGCGGCGACGGCCTCGACCGCGCGATTGACCTACTCGCCCGGCGGCCTGCTCAGGCCGGGTGAAGTGGTCACGATCCGAGGCACGGATCACACGGAGTGTCCGAGCAAAAAGGTGGATGTAAGCGCGGTCTTCTCCACCGGCGGGAGTGCGGGCGAGTTTCCGGCTCTGATCGGAACCGACCTCCCGCTGAGTTCGGCGGGTGACTTCGTCATCCGATACACGATGGAGAATCGCTCGCTCCTGGGTGGTCAGCGGTTCGAGAGCCGGTGCACGTCCTATCGCAAGGACTTCTGGACCATGCGCATGGCACAGGCACCGTTCGACGTGGATCGAACCGACACCCCGGACGACGACCCGCCGCCGGGAGCCGTGCCCGGCGACCTGGCGAGCAAGCGGATCGTGGTCCGACCGACCTCGGCGCGACCAGGCACCAAGGTCACCGTATGGACGGACATTCGCTGCGGTACGTCCAACGCGTCGAACGACGCCGGTCTCTACTTCGGTGACGCGTTCGTTCGGGCAATCGACGCACGGAGCAATGCGGAACCCAGGTCGGAAACGTTGCAGATCCCGCAGACTCCGATCCGGGGTCCGTCGAGAATCTCGGTCTCGTGCGGTGACGAGCCGAACCCGGAGGACGTGGACGGCACCGCCGTCTTCGGTGCCGACTTCACCGTCACGGCGCCGGCCCTCACCTTGTCGGCCGACCGAGCCGCCCCCGGCGATCGCCTCCGTGCCGTCGGGGCCGGCTTCACCGGGTGCGCCGACCCGATCGACGACGCCCCGGCCGAACTGGCCCTCCGGCAGGGTGACCGGGTCCTGGCCAGGTTTCCCGTCGCCCGCGACGGTCGGGTGGACGCCGAGCTGACCGTGCCGAGCGGGTTGCCCGCGGGCGTCGCCGAGTTGACCGCGGCCTGCGCGTCCGAGCGATTCGACGGCAGCGTGCGGCTGGCTCTGTCGGTGACACCGACGGCGAAGACCGACGGCGGCGGCGAGCGTGCGGTGGGCCGTACCGTGCCTGCGGCCGCCGACCGCGCCGAGTCCGCCGTGCGCCTGCCCTCCCCCGGCGATCTGCTCGACCACCGCGCCCCGCTCGCCGTCGCGGGCGCCGGGACCGTGCTCGCGCTGCCGCTCGTGGGCTTCGCGGCGGAGTTGTTCAACCAGACCCTCGCCGAGAACCGGCTGCGGATCCGGCGCCGGTTGCGCCCGGGGGCGGCCCGGCCGCGGTCGCTGCCGCGTGCGCCCAGGCTGCAAGCGGTCGCCTTCGTCGCGTTGTCGGCCGCCTTCACCGTCGTCGTCGAGCCGGACGCCGGTCTCGACCGGTCCACCCTCGCGCTCGCGCTGTCGTTGGTGATCGCCGTTCCGTTGACGGTGCTCGCCTACAGCGGCGTCGCCGAGCACTACCGACGCCGCGTCTCGCGGGTGCGCGCGTTCGCGCACCTGATCCCGGGCGCGCTGGTGGTCGCGGTGGCGCTCGGGGTGATCTCGCGCTCCGCGCACCTGATCCCCGGCTACGTGTACGGCCTGTTCCTGGCCTTCACCCACGCGGGGCTGCGGCGGTTGCCCCCTCGCGAGGACGGTCGGGCGGGTGCGTTGGGCGCGTGGTCGCTGGCCGGCCTGGGCCTCGCGGCGTGGGTGTGGCGGATCCCGGTCGAGCACGTCCTCGCCGGGGACGAGCATCCGGCCTTCGGCTGGATCCTGACCGAAAACGTGCTGACCCAGGTCTACATCGCGGCCGTCGTCGGTCTGGTCTTCGGTCTGCTGCCGATCCGTTTCATGGACGGACACGTGCTGTGGACCTGGAGCCGTTCGGGCTGGGCGGCGGTGTACGCGGTCGCGGTCTTCCTGTTCATGCTCACGCTGCTCGATCCGACCGGTGTCGCGACCGGCGCGACCGAGGGCATGTGGCTGCGCTCGGGGTCGGTGTTCGGTGCCTTCCTGCTCGCGTCGGTGGCGTTCTGGGCGGTGTTCCGGCTGCGGCCGGCGCGCGGCCCGAACCATCCGCCGCCGTCACCGTCGCCGACCCCGTCGTCGTCGACCCCGCCGCCGATGCCGCGCGTCCCACCGACGATCGGCCGACCGTAGGTTCGCCCGGCAGGCCGTAAAATCCTTGTCTTATGTCCCCCATCCACACCTCCCCCGTCCCCGGCGCCTCGACGCACGCAGGCGCCTCGACGACCGACGGGCCGGTGCGCCACATGGCGACCGTGCGCAGCTTCACGCCCCGGCGGGGCCGGATCACGCTCGCCCAGCGCGAGGCGCTCGACCGGCTGTGGGAGCGATGGGGGTTCGACGTCGCGGCGCGCACGATCGACCTCGGCGACGTGTTCGGGAACGAGCGCCCGGTCGTCCTGGAGATCGGCTTCGGCATGGGCGAGACCACGGCCGCGATGGCCGCGGCCGATCCCGACACCAACGTGCTCGCGATCGACGTGCACACGCCGGGGCAGGGCAGCCTGCTCTACGACGCGGAACTGCGCGGGCTGACGAACATACGCGTGGTCAACGGCGACGCGGTCGAGTTGCTGCGCGACATGCTGCCACCGGCCTGCCTCGCGGGGATCCGGGTGTTCTTCTCCGACCCGTGGCCCAAGACCCGCCACCACAAGCGCCGACTGATCCAACCCGAGTTCGCCGCGCTCGCCGCGTCGCGACTGGTCCCCGGCGGGACGCTGCACTGTGCGACCGACTGGGCGCACTACGCGGAGTGGATGTTGGAGGTCCTGGCCGCCGAACCGGCCCTCGTGAACACCACCGACGGCTACCTGCCCCGACCCGCGTGGCGCCCGATCACCCGCTTCGAGCAGCAGGGACTGGACAAGGGCCACGAGGTCGCGGACCTCATCTTCCGCCGCCGCTGACCCCCGGGACCGGCCCCGCGCGCGCCGACGGCGCGTCGCCCGCCGGGTAGGGCAGGTCACAGCCTGACCGGACTCGCGCGCCATGACACCGTGCGGCGTTATCGTCACCCCATATGGACGCGCAGCGAGGACCCGAGGCGACAGCCGGTCCCATCTCCCCGGAGCCGGCCGCGTACGAGTTCGCGATGTACGAACCGCCGCCCGACGCCCCGTCGAGGTGGCGCACGCTCGCGAGCAACCAGACCGCTCGAATAACCGTCCTCGCCGTGGCACTGCTCGGCTGCGCGGTCACCACCGCGTTCCTGCTCGGCGACACGATCGGCGCGCAGGGGCTGCTTGTCGGGGCGCTGCTCGCACTCGTGCCGGCCCCGCTCGTGGTGACCGCGATCGTGTGGCTGGGGCGGGTGCGTCCGCTGCCGTGGAAGAGTCTGCTGTTCGCGTTCGCGTGGGGTTCGTGCGCCGGCGCCCTGGTGGCGCTGCTCGCGAACAGTTGGTCGTTCGACAAGCTCATGGAGCTCAAGGGCGAGAAGGACGCCGAGCTGCTCGGGCTCACCCTGGTCGCCCCGGTGGTCGAGGAGGCGGTCAAGGGCCTCGCGGTCCTGCTCCTGTTCGTGACCATCCGACACCGTTTCCGGGGCATCCTCGACGGACTGATCCCGGCGTGCGTCAGCGCGGCCGGTTTCGCGTTCACCGAGAACATCCTCTACTTCGGCCGCGAGTTCGCCGCGAGCGAGGACAGCGGCGACGGCCTGGGCACCACGTGGGGCACCTTCATCGCCCGCGGCGTCATGTCGCCGTTCGCGCATCCGCTGTTCACGTCGATGATCGGAATCGGCTTCGGCCTGTCGGTGCTCGCCCGCTCGCGCGGCGCCGCGATCGCGTACCCGATCCTGGGATACGTGTGCGCCGCCGGGCTGCACGCGGCCTGGAACGGCTCGGCCACGCAGGGACTGTCGTTCCTGGGCGTGTACTTCCTCGTGATGATGCCGATGCTCGGCGCGGTGGTGTGGTTCGCGGTGATCGTCCGGCGCGACCAGTTGCGCGCGGTCGAGGACGAGTTGCCCCACTACGTCGCGGCGGGCTGGTTCCGGCCGCACGAGCCGCTGTTGCTGTCCTCCATGTCCGACCGCAGCCGGGCCCTGCGCGTCGCCAAGTCGGTGCTCGGGCCGACCGGCGTTGCTCGGTTGCGCGCGTACCAGTCGGACGCCACGCTGCTCGCCGAGACGCGGCGGCGCGCGTCGCGCTCCGACCGGGGCCCGAGGCCGGACCACGCCGAGCGGGAGCGCGAACTGCTCGACCGGGTATGGGCCGCGAAGCCGGCGCTGCGCGAGGTCGTCGATCGCACCATGCCGTCGCCGCGGTGGCGATACGTCCCACCGCCGCCCGGGTGGCGGCCGCCGTACGGTGCGCCGCCCGGGATGGTTCCCTTCGGGCCGCCGCCCGGGATGGCCCCGTTCGGGCCGCCGCCGCCTGGCATGTTCCCCTACGGGGCCCGCCCGCCCGGCGCGTTC
>NZ_WWJX01000141.1 GCF_009865215.1 Streptomyces sp. SID3343
CTGCCACCAAGGCGACCAGTCCGACCACGCGCGTAGCTCTTCGTGCGCGCGCCGTCGTGCTGTCCCCGGTCACCATCGCCATCGTCGCCGCGCTCGTCCTCGGCGCGATCATCCTCGCCGCCACCGGCGCCGACCCGATCGCCGCCTACACATCGGTGGTGACCGGCGCGTTCGGCTCCGAAGGGATCGGCGACACGCTCGGCGAGGCGATCCCCATCGTCGGCCTCGCCCTCGCGCTGGCCATTCCGCTGCGCGCGGGCCTGGTCAACCTCGGCGGCGACGGCCAACTCGTCCTCGGCGCCCTCGCGGCGGCCGCGGTCGGCCTGTACTCGCCCTTCCCCGACCCGATCACCGTCGTCCTCGCACTGCTCGCGGGCATGCTCGCCGGCGGACTGTGGGCCGCGCTCGCCGCGCTCCTGGAAACCCGCTGCGGCGTACCGCTCCTGGTCAGCAGCCTGCTGCTCGGCTACCCCGCGATGTCGTTCGTGTCGTACGTGATCCGCTTCCCGCTGCTGCAAAACGGCTCCAGCATCCCGCAGACCGAGCGGCTGCCCGACGGCGTACGGCTGCCGGAGTTCGCGGCGGGCGCGGGCGCCGGTACCGGCGTCAGCGTGGGCATCCTGTTGATCGTGCTCGCCGCCGCGATCTACGCGGTCGTCGACCACCGCACGGCGGTCGGCTACGAGGTGCGGATGACCGGCCTGGGCGCGCGGTTCACCGCGTACGCCGGCGTCGACCGCGCGCGGCTGACGCTGCGGCTGATGTTCGCGTCCGGCTCGATCGCCGGTCTGGTCGGCGCGATCGCCGTGCTCGGCTTCCCGTACCGCCTGGTCGACGGCGCGCTCACCACACCCGGCTACACGTGGACCGGCCTGCTGGCCGCGCTGCTCGCCGCGGCGTCGCCGATCGGCACCGTGGTCGCCGGGTTCTTCTTCAGCGCGCTCACCGTCGGCGGCTTCGGCATGGAGCAGGAGACCGCGGTACCGCAGCAGCTCACCGCCGTGCTCCAGGCCGTCATCATCCTGTTCCTCGCCGTGCGTACCGGGATCTTCCGCAAGGGCGGCCTGCTGCGCCGACGCGGCTCCACGGCGGAGGCGCATCCACCACCGCCGCCCCTGCACACGGACGAGCTCGCGGCAACGGGCCTCGCGACCCGCGACGGAGGTAAGTGAGACATGTCCTTCGACGCCGAGCTGATCTTCTCCGCGCTACGCGCCCTCACCCCCGTGCTCTTCGCCGCCCTGGGCGGCGCGCTGTGCGAGCGCGCGGGCGTGTTCAACGTGTCCCTCGAAGGCACCATGCTGATCGGCTGCTTCGCCGCCGTCACCGGCAGCTGGTTCGGCGGCAGCGTCTGGATCGGCGTGATCTCGGCTGTGCTGGCCGCGATGGTGTTCTCGCTGCTGCTCGCGATCGGCGCGGTGACCCTGGGGGCCGACGCCGTGGTGCTGTGCATCGCGCTCAACCTGCTCGCGGTCGGGCTGACCGGCTTCCTGCTGCGGACGATCTTCGGCAAGCAGGGCACGTTCGGCGACCCCGACCTCAAGGGCCTCCAGCCGGTGGACATCCCCGGCCTGAAGTCGGTGCCGTTCGTCGGCGACGCGCTGTCGGGCCACTCGCCGCTCGTGTACCTGTCGTGGGTCGCGGTCGCGGTGATCGCCGTGCTGCTCTCCCGACACCCGTGGGGTGTTCGGCTGCGCGGTGTGGGCGAGGCCCCCGAGGCCGCGCAGAGCCTGGGCGTGAGCGTGGCCCGCTACCGCTACGCCGCGATCCTGACCTCCGGCGCGCTGTGCGGCCTCGCCGGCGCGCAACTCGCGCTCGGCAACGTCACGTTGTTCTCCGAAAACATGACCGCGGGTCGCGGCTGGATCGCGGTCGTCGCGGTCATGCTCGGCCGCGCGCTGCCGGTCGGGGTGCTGCTCGCCGGGCTGCTGTTCGGCCTGGTCGAGGCGATCGGCTTCCGGCTCCAGGGCCAGGGCATGCCGCAACAGGCCGCCGACGCCGCGCCCTACGTGATGACCCTGGTCGCGCTGTTCCTGGCGACGCGCTCGCGCACCCGCAAAAAGCTCAAACCGGCGGGCGACATCTCCGGGGGCGTGCCCCGGCCGCGCCGTTTCCTCCGTAGCACCGGCGGCGTTCCCACCACCGACAGCGCCGGCACGACCGGCGGCACCGGTGCCACCGACAGCGCCGGCACGACCGGCCGCACCGGTACCACCGGCAGCACCCGTACCACCTTGGAGTCGAAGTCATGAGCACCACCGAGCGTCCCGCGCTGCTGCCGATCACCAAGATCCCGAGCAGCGGTCTGCCGGCCCACGCCCTGGTCGTCGGCGACCCCGCCCGCGCGGCCCTGGTCGCGAAACGTCTCGACGACGCCCGACAAATCGGCGCGAACCGCGAGTACGTCACCTACTCCGGTACGTGGCGCGGGCTGCCCGTCGTGGTGTCCTCGCACGGTGTGGGCGGTCCCGGTGCGATCTGCCTGTTCGGCGAGCTGGCCGAGGCGGGCGTGCGTACCTTCATCCGGCTCGGCACGGCCGGTTCGATGGCTCGCGGCGTCGGCGACGGCGACCTGGTCATCGCGACCGGCGCGGTCCGCGACGACGGCGTCACGCAGCAGTTGGTGCCGGCCGAGTTCCCGGCGTTCTCCACACCGGAGATCGTCGTCGCGCTCCAGCGCGCCGCCCGCGAGCACGCCGCACCGCACCACCGCGGCACCGTGTGGACGCGGGCCGCGTTCATGCCCGGGGTGCTCGAACTGCCGATGCAGCCCTACCAGCGGGCCGGCGTACTCGCGATCGAGATGGAACTGTCCGCGCTCCTGGTGTTCGCCGCGCTGCACGGCCACAGCGCGGGCGGCGTGCTCGTCATCGACGGCATCGCGGCCGACGACCTCGTGGACGAGGCCGGCAACACGACGTACGACCCGCACCGCACGGTCGTCGCCGACGGTGTCGAGCGCGGCGTCGTGGTCGCGTTGGACGCGCTGTTCGAACTGGCGAACGACGCGGCATGAGCGCGACACCCGTCGATCTGCTCGTCACCGGCGGCGCCGTACTCACCGCCGACGACGCCGACACGTACCTGCCCGACGGGGCGGTGGCGATCCGGGCCGGTCGGATCACGGCGATCGGCGCGGCATCGGACCTGGCCCGTCAGTACACCCCGGCGCACACGATCGATGCGACCGACTGCCTCGTGCTGCCGGGCCTGGTCAACGCGCACAGCCATCTCGCGATGAACCTGTTCCGCGGCCGGGCCGACGACGTCGACCTCCAGACGTTCCTGGAGCGCCTGGTCGCGGCCGAGAGCGCGGTGCTGACCGCCGACGTGGTGGCGAGCGCGGTACGCCTGGCGGCGGCCGAGTCGATCCGGGCCGGGGTGACCTCGGCGATGGACATGTACTGGTTCCCCGAGGCCGGCCTCGCCGCCGCCGACGCGGCCGGATTCCGGCTGGTGACCGGGCCCACGTTCATGGACGTACCGGGCCCGCCCGACGGCCTTGACTTCGCCGAACGCCTGCGCCGCGCACCGCGGTTCCTGCGCGACGGGGGAGCGCGCTGCGTGACCCCGCACAGCACGTACACGCTCGACCCCGACCAACTCCTCGAGGTCGCGGCCCTCGCGCGCGAACACGGCGCGCTGCTGCACATCCACGCCGCCGAGAACCCGGCCGAGGTCGAGACGGTCCACGCCCGGCACGGCCGGCGCCCCGTCGAACTGCTGCACCACCTCGGCCTGCTCGGCCCCGAAACGCTGCTCGCGCACGCGGTCGACCTCACCGACCACGAGATCGACCTGATCGCTGCTTCGGGCGCGGGCGTCGCGCACTGCCCGGTGTCCAACCTCAAGCTCGCCTCCGGGATCGCCCGCGTGCCCGAACTGCTCGCCGCCGGCGTCCCGGTGGGGCTGGGCAGCGACGGGGCGGTCAGCGCCAACGCGCTGGAACTGTTCACCCCGATGCGCACGGCCGCGGTGCTGCACCGGGTCGGCGCGGGAGCCGACGCGACCGCAGTGGGGGCGCGGGCGGCGGTACGGATGGCCACGGTCGAGGGCGCGCGGGCGGTCGGCATCGGCGGGCTCACCGGCTCGCTTGAGCTGGGCAAGGCCGCCGACCTGATCGTGCTCGACCTCAACCGGCCGCACCTGACGCCGCGGCACGACCCGTGGTCGATGCTCGCGTACGCGGCCGGGCCCGGCGACGTGCGGGACACGGTCATCGACGGCCGGGTCGTCATGCGCGACCGCCGATTGCTTACGATCGACGAGGGCGCCGCCGTCAAGGAACTCGACGCGTTGGCCGCGGCGCTGCCGAACCCGTCCGATCGACCGAAGCGGTATCCGTCATGACCAGCCCGCCCACCCGCGGCTTCGTCGGCCGCCACACCGCCGCCGAGCGCGATCCGCGGCTGCCTCCCGGGCAGTACGACGCGCGCGCCGACTTCCCGGTGCTGTCCGCCGAGGTGACCCCCGAACTCGCGCCCGCCGACTGGACGTTGCGCGTCGACGGGCTGGTCGCCCGGCCGCGGACGTGGACCTGGGAACAGGCGCACGAGCTGCCGGCGAGCGGCTACGACGGCCCGATCCACTGCGTGACGTCGTGGTCCAAGTTGACCACCGACTTCGCCGGGATCAGCCTGGACACGTTCCTCGCGGCGGCCGGCCCGCTGCCCACCGCCACCCACGCCGTAGCCTATTCACACACCGGCTACACGACGAACCTGGCCCTGGCCGACCTCGTCGACGGGCAAGCGTGGATCGCGTTCGACTTCGCGGGCGACCCGCTGACCCCCGCACACGGCGGCCCGGCGCGGCTGCTCGTGCCGCACCTGTACTTCTGGAAGAGCGTCAAGTGGATCGCGGGCCTGCGCCTGCTCGACCACGACGAGCCGGGGTTCTGGGAGACCAACGGCTATCACCATCGGGGGGACCCGTGGGCAGAGGAGCGGTATTCCGGTGACTGAGCCTGTTGTGCGACTTGCTTCGGGTGCTTCGGGTGCTTCGGGCGAGTTGGGCGCGTTGGGCGCCTTGGGCCAGGACCCGCCGTTGCCCGCCTTCGCCGCGCCCGGGCGGGCCGCGCCGAGCCTGCGGGGCAAGGTCGACTGGCAGGACGCGACGGTGGTCTCGGTGCGTCCCGAGGGTGCGCGGGCGGTGACGGTGCGGCTCGCGTTGCCGGTGTGGCACGCGCATGTGCCGGGCCAGCACTACATGTTGCGGCTGACGGCCGCCGACGGCTACACCGCGCAGCGGCACTACTCGGTGGCGTCGCCGCCCGACGACACGGGCCACATCGAGCTCACCGTCGACCGCGTCGAGGGCGGTGGCGAGGTCTCGGGGCACCTGCACGACGTGGCTCGGCCCGGGGACACGATGGCGGTTCGCGGTCCCCTCGGCGGCTTCTTCGCGTGGCCGGGGGATCGGCCGGTGCTGCTGATCGGCGGCGGGTCGGGCATGGTGCCGCTGATGGCGATGATCCGGCATCGACGCCGACGCGGACTCGCCGTGCCGATGCGGGTGGTGGCGTGCGCGCGGACGCCCGAAGACCTGGTGTACGCGGCCGAGTTGGCGCCGCTCGCGGGCGAGCGGCACACGATCCTGTACAGCCGTTCGGCGCCGGAAGGGTATCCGCATCCGGTCGGCCGGCTGACCGCCGCGAGCCTGGCACCGGATGCGGCCGAGGCGCTCGCGGGGGACTACGAGGTGTTCGTGTGCGGCTCGACCGGCTTCGCGGAACACGCGGGCCGCCTGCTGACCGCGGCAGGCGTACCCACGTCCCGGATCCGGGTGGAGCGCTTCGGCTGACGTGTGGGGCCGTCGGGGTGTTGGCCCGTTCGGCTTCAGGCGACGGTCGGGCGCTCGCCGGTGAGGTCCACGCGGGCGAACGAGTCGGTCTCCGGGTGGTCCCCGACGCCCTTGGCGTAGTACGGCTCGCCGGGTCGGCGTACCCCGATCGTCCACCAGCCGGCCGCGCGCGCCGCGTCCAACTCCTCGACCAGGTCGGAGAGGAAGACCAACCCCTCCGGCTTCGCCGCCTCGCCGAGCTGCTCGCCGATCTGCTCGGCGATCGAACGATAGGACTCGGCGACCCGCTTCGGCCCGGCGTTCTCGGTGTCGAAGTGCCCACTGAACAACGGCAACAACGACCCCTCGGGCGAACTGCCGAACCACGCGCGCTGTGCGGCGACCGACCCCGACGAGAAGATGAACAGCGGGTGCCCGGCCGCGTGCCACCCGCGCAGCGCCGGGATCGCGTCGGGGTAGAAGTGCGACGTCAGGTCACCGGAGGCGAACCCCTCCGCCCAGATCAGCCCTTGCAGCGCCTTGAGCGGGGTGACCTTCTCGTCGCGGTCGAGCCAGCCGTTGAGCGCCTCGTCGATCCGCTTCGCGTCGGCGTCGGGTTCGCCGATCAACTCCCGGACACCGGTGATCGCCCGAGCGACCTCCGGCTCGTCGGCCCGTTCGTCCAGCCAACGGCGGAAGTGCTCGCGGGAGTAGGGATAGAGCTGCTCGGTGATGAAACCGGTGGCGCTGGTGGTGCCTTCGATGTCGACGACGATCGTCAGCGGCGGCGCCGCCATGGTGCGGTTGCTCACGCGGCGTACCCGGCCCAGATCTCGTCGAAGTCCGGGAAGCGCGACGAGATCGGGTCACCGGTGAAGTCGCCGACCCAGCCGTCCTCGTCGTGGAAGAACCGGATCGCGGCCACCGACGGGTCCTTGCCCATGTCGAACCAGTGCGTGATGCCCTTGGGCACGGACAGCAGATCGCCCGCCTCGCACAGCACGGCGTGCACGCGGCCGTCGATGTGCAGGTAGAAGATCCCGGCCCCCTCGACGAAGAAACGCACCTCGTCGTCGTCGTGCGTGTGCTCGGTCAGGAACTTCGCCCGCGCCCCGGCGGCCTTGGCCGGCCACTCGGGGTCGTCGGAGGGCTGAAGCCGAATGACATCCACGAGGATGTATCCCTCGGCAGCGGTGATCCGATCCACCTCGGTGCGATAGGCGGCGATCACCTGGTCCTGCGAAGCCCCATCAGGCAACTCCGCGTCAGCGGTCCACCGCTCGTACCGCACCCCGATCGGCGCCAGCCCGGCCGCGATCTCCCCGGGCTCACTCGTCCGCACAATCGGTTCGGCGGCATCATCCTCGGCCCACACGGTCAGCAGGGACACGACTCACTCCTTCATCACACCGGCACGATCGGCAAACAGGACCCGCCCCTGCAAACCACACCCAAAACTACCGCTTCACCCCTACCCCCCGGGACGGGGGAGGGCCACCGTAAAGTCCACCCACAGCCCCGGTCGCCCAGGCCACCCCTCGGCGCCGACAACCCGCCGCGCGTCCGTCGAAGCGGCCCTCTCGCATCCGGACCCGGGCCGGCGCCTGGACCAGGACTCCCGGCGGGGTGTCCTTGACGACGACAGCCGTGGCGCCCGCCTCCATCGCCGGGTGTGGGGAGCCGGCGCGGCCGAAGGTGGTCGGGGCCACCACACGGCAGTCGGGCACCGTCACCACCCCACAGTGTCATCGACGTCGACTCGGCGATGAGATGACGTGTGTCGGGCCGGGCCCGTCAGTTCGGATACCGCCCGGTGGCCGCCCGTTTGCGTCGTTCCGGACACGGCTTCGAAAACAGGTATCGCGTAACATTGACTGCCGTCAGGATTGGTAGATACTTGGGCTCACACTCCCGCTGACACCAGGATGAGGTGCACGCCCATGGAGCTGTCCCCTTCCGTTCATGTCGACACGTTTTGTCGTGATCGATTGCCCCCGTTCGAGCAGTGGCCCGAGCTGCGGTTCGACCTGCCGGAGTTGCGGTACCCGCCCCGACTGAACTGCGCGGACGTGCTCCTGGATCGGACCGTTGCTCGCCTCGGGCCCGATCGTCGTTGTCTGGTGACGTTCGACGAGACCTGGACGTACGGCGAACTCCTGCGCAACGCGAACCGCGTCGCGCAGGTGCTGACCGAGGACCTCGGCGTCGTACCCGGCAACCGCGTGTTGCTGCGCGGGCCGAACAACCCCTGGCTGGTGGCCTGTTGGTTCGGCGTGCTCAAGGCCGGCGCGGTCGCCGTGACTACCATGTCGTTGCTGCGGGCGCACGAGTTGTCGACACTGATCGCGATCGGCCGACCGGTGGTGGCGCTGTGCGACCACCGCTACGCCGACGAACTCGCCGGCGCCGAGGCGCCCGCGCTCACCACCTTGACCTATGGCGCGGACACCCCCGACGACCTGATATCCCGGTGCGCCGGCAAGAGCGGCGAGTTCGAGACCGTCGACACCGCCGCCGACGACGTCGCGCTGATCGCCTTCACATCCGGCACCACCGGGCGTCCCAAGGCGACGCTGCACTTCCACCGCGACGTGCCGGCCAACTCCGACACGTTTTCTCGGCACGTGCTCAAGCCCACCGCCGACGACCTGTTCGCCGGGACGCCACCGCTCGGGTTCACCTTCGGGCTCGGCGGACTCGTGGTCTTCCCGTTGCACGTCGGCGCGGCCACCCTGCTCCTGGAGCGCGCGACGCCCGAGGAACTGGCGGGGATCGTCGCCGAGTACGGGGTCACCGTGCTGTTCACCGCCCCCACCGCCTACCGGGCCATCATGGCCGGTGGCCTCGGCGATCGACTGCTCGGCCTGCGTCGGTGCGTGTCGGCGGGGGAGGCACTGCCCGCCGAGACCTGGCACGAGGTCCACGACGGGACCGGGATCCGACTGATCGACGGGATCGGCGCCACCGAGATGCTGCACGTCTTCGTGTCGGCGTCCGACGACGACATACGCCCCGGCTCGACGGGTCGTGCGGTACCGGGTTACCAGGCCGCGGTACTCGGCGTGGACGGCCTTCCGGTCGCCGACGGCCTGCCCGGGCAGCTCGCCGTCAAGGGACCGACGGGGTGTCGCTACCTCGACGACGATCGCCAGGGCGTCTACGTGCGCGACGGCTGGAATCACACCGGCGACACGTACATCCGCGACGCCGACGGCTATTTCTGGTACCAGGCGCGCAGCGACGACATGATCGTCTCGTCCGGCTACAACATAGCCGGCCCCGAGGTCGAACTCGCCCTGGCCCAGCACCCCGACGTGGCCGAGTGCGGCGTGGTCGGCGCGCCGGACGAGCGGCGCGGCACGGTCGTCAAGGCGTACGTCGTACTGCGCCCCGGAGTGAGCGCGGACGAGGCGACCGCCAAGAAGCTCCAGGAATACGTCAAGCAGGCCATCGCGCCGTACAAGTACCCGCGCATCGTCGAGTTCGTCGACGCCCTGCCGCGCACGAGCAACGGCAAGTTGCGGCGCGGCGAACTGCGCGCGTGGTCGAAGTCGGTGCCGCCTACTGCGGCTCCCGCAGGCACCGCAGGCACCGCAGGCACCGCAGGCACCGCAGGCAGTGGAATCACCGCAGGCAGTGAAGTCACCGAAGTCAACGAAGGGCGCGTCCAGTGAGAGACCACGACACGGGCGGCACCCCCGAAACGGCCGCCGACAAGGCCCTTCCCGGCGTGGTCGTCGAGCGTCGCGTCGAGTGGGGCGACACCGACGCCGCCGGCCACTACCACTACTCCGCCGTGCAGCGGTGGGTCGAGGCGGCCGAGGCGGTGTTGCTGCGCCGGCTCGGGCTCGACCACCTGTTCGGCAGTATCCCGCGGGTGCACTTCGAGGCGGATTACCGCGAGCGGCTGTGGTTCGGCGAGTCCACGCACACCGAGCTGCGGGTGGTGAAGGTGGGCACCAGTTCGCTGCATTACGCCTTCGAGGTACGCGGTGACCACGGCGTGGCCGCGACCGGTCGCCTGTCGGTCGTGCACTCGGCCGCCCAGGCGACGGGCTCCGCGCCGTGGCCCGACGACGTGCGCGCGAAGCTCGCGAACGGCGGTACGCAGGAGCCCGAGTCGTACGCCTGACCGGGAGTGTGTGCGGAGGCCGAGGGGGGAGGGAGAGCCGAGGCGTCGACCCCTGGGACCACCGAAAACCATGGTCTCCGCATGCCGTGCCATATCGCGCCACATTGACGACAGTAGATTTCGTTGCATATTCTCGGGTGACCGGGAACCATTGGAGGACGCTGTGCGCATCGCAGTCATCGGCGGAGGCCCGGGTGGGTTGTACTTCGCCGCCTTGGCCAAGCAGCTCTCGCCGGCTTCGGAGATCACGCTGTGGGAGCGCAACGCACCGGACGACACGTTCGGCTTCGGCGTGGTGTTCTCGGACGAGACCCTCGACGGCATCGGCCAGGCCGACCCCGAGATCTTCGCCGCGATGTCCGCGCGGTTCGCCCGCTGGACCGACATCGACGTGCGCCACGGCGGTACATCCCTGACCTCCGGCGGCCACGGCTTCGCCGCCCTCGGCCGCAAGCGGCTGCTTCAGATCCTCCAGGAGCGTTGTGCGGCGCTCGGCATCGACGTGCGATACCGCACCGAGGCCCCGCCGGTCGACGAACTGTCCGCCGACTACGACCTGGTCGTCGCGTCGGACGGGGTGCGCTCGGCGGTGCGCGAGCGCTACGCCGACACGTTCCGGCCCGACCTCGACGAACGCGCCGGGCGCTACATGTGGCTCGGCACCGACAAGGTCTTCGAGGCGTTCACGTTCGTCGTCGCCGAGCACGACTTCGGCCCGATGGCGGTGCACGCCTACCCGTTCGACGACCGAAGCAGCACGTTCATCGTCGAGATGCCCGAAGACGCGTGGCGGCGCGGCGGGTTCGCCGAGTTCGCCGATCGCGAGCTGCCGCGCGGGGCCAGCGACGAGGACAGCATCCGGCGCTGCGAGGAACTGCTCGCCGAGCACCTGGACGGGCATCGGCTGATCCCCAACAACTCGCGCTGGATCAGGTTCACCACAGTGCGCAACGCGTCGTGGCACCACGCCAACGTGGTCCTGCTCGGCGACGCCGCGCACACCGCGCACTTCTCGATCGGCTCGGGCACCAAGCTCGCGATGGAGGACGCGCTCGCGCTCGCCGCGTGCCTGAACGAGCACGCCGGCATTCCCGCCGCGCTCACCGCGTACGAGGCCGAGCGCAAGCCGGTGGTCGAGTCCACCCAGCGCGCCGCGCAGGCCAGCCTGGAGTGGTTCGAGCACCTCGACCGCTCGGTCGGCCAACCTCCCGAGCAGTTCGCGTTCAACCTGCTCACCCGCAGCCGGCGGGTCACCTACGAGAACCTGCGCGAACGCGACCCGGGCTTCGTCGCCACAGTGGACGCGGCGTTCGGCAACGGGCGGCGTGCAGGCGGGCGGCACGCAGGCAGGCAACCCGCAAACGGGCAACGCGCAGACGCGCCACCCGCAAACGGGCAACCCGCTGACGCGCCACCCGCAGACGCGCAAGCGGCAAACGGGAAGCGCACGGACGCGCAACCGGCAAACGGGCAACCCGCCGACAGGCGATCCGCAAACGCGCAACCCGACGTGCCGGCCCCGCCGATGTTCCGGCCCTTCACGCTCGGCCCGCTGTGCCTGCGCAACCGCGTCGTCGTCCCGCCGCTGGCCACCTACTCGGCCCGCGACGGCGTCCCCGGCGCGTTCGAGGCGGCCCAACTGGGCGCGTTCGCGCTCGGGGGCGCCGGTCTGGTCTTCGCCGGGCTGGCCGCGGTGACGCCCGAGGGGCGGTCGACCCCCTCGTGTACCGGTCTGTGGTCGAAAGCGCACGAGGACGCCTGGCGGGCGCTGGTCGCGGGCATTCGCGCCCAGTCCGCCGACGGTCCGTTGCTCGGCATCCAGCTCACCCACGCCGGCCGCCGCGCCGCGACCACGCCCCCAGGCCCCACCGGCATCGGCGCACCGCCGGCGGCGGCGGACGGGTGGCCCGTCGTGGCCGCCTCCGCCCTCCCGTGGGACGCGGCGAGCCCCACCCCCCGCGCGGCCGGCCACACCGAAC
The DNA here is from genome assembly GCF_009865215.1 of Streptomyces sp. SID3343. Lineage (GTDB taxonomy): Bacteria > Actinomycetota > Actinomycetes > Streptomycetales > Streptomycetaceae > Embleya. The sequence continues at coordinate 11,893 of NZ_WWJX01000141.1, forward strand.
TGGCCGAGCTGACGGCTGCGTTCGCCGCCGCCGCGCGCCGGGCCGACCGCGCGGGCTTCGATGTCCTCGAACTGCACTGCGGACACGGGCACTTGCTGTCCGGCTTCCTGTCCCCGCTGACCAACCTGCGCACCGACGAGTACGGCGGCTCGCTCGCCGGTCGGCTGCGTTTCCCGCTGGAGGTACTGGCCGCGGTCCGCGCCGCGTGGCCCGCCCACAAGGCGCTGGTCGTACGGATCTCGGCCACCGACTGGGCGGCCGGCGGTACCACCGAGGCCGAGGCGGTCGAGATCGCCCGCGCGCTCGCGGCCGGCGGAGCGGACGCGATCGACGTGTCCACCGGCGAGGTCGTCGCGCACCAGCGCCCGGAGTTCGGCCGCAGCTACCAGACCCCGTACGCCGACCTGATCCGCAACGCCACCGGCGTGCCCACGATCGCGGTCGGCGCCATCTCCACCTACGACGACGTCAACTCGATCCTGCTAGCCGGACGGGCCGACCTGTGCGCGATGGGCCGGGCCCACCTGTACGACCCGATGTGGACCCTGCACGCCGCCGCCGAACAGGGCTACACCGGTCCCGGGGCAGCGTGGCCGGCCCCCTGGCTCGCTGGCAGCCGCAAGCCGCCGGGCGCGCGCAGCGACCGCGTCCCGCCCCGGCTGCACCTGCTGGTGGACACCGTCGAGCCGGTCCGGCCCCGATGGAAGCCGCAGACCGGGGCCCATCCGGTCGCGCCGGGCTGAGCCCCCGCGATCGGCGCACCAGGCCAAGCCCCACGCCGACCACCCGCCAAGCCCACGAGTAAGCCCACCGCCAACCCCCACGCCGACCCGCACGTCCGCAGCACGAGGAGGGCCCGATGGACAGTCCGACCAGACCCCCGGTCATGACGAGCAGTCAAAAGGACAACCCGCCGCGCTTCACGGCGGCGGCCGTACAGGCGTCACCGGTCTACCTCGATGCCGCGAAGACCGTCGACAAGGCGGTGTCGCTGATCCGTGAAGCGGCCGCGAACGGCGCCGAGTTCATCGTCTTCCCCGAGGTTTTCGTACCCGGGTACCCCTATTGGAACTGGACGATGAACCCCGTCCAGGGCTCGCCGTGGTTCGAGCGCCTGTACCGCTCCTCCGTCGACGTTCCCGGGCCGCACGTGGACACCCTGCGCGCCGCCGCCCGCGCGGCCGGCGCGGTGGTCGTCATCGGCGTCAACGAGCGCGGACCACACAGCATGGGCGTCCTGTACAACACCATCCTCACCATCGACGCCGACGGCGAACTGACCGGCGTACACCGCAAGTTGGTTCCGACCTGGGCCGAGAAGCTGACCTGGACCGGTGGTGACGGCAGCTCGCTGCGCGTCCACCCCACCAAGGTCGGCCCGGTCGGCGTACTCGCGTGCGGCGAGAACACCAACACGCTCGCCCGGTTCACCCTGCTCGCGCAGGGCGAACTGGTGCACGCCGCGAGCTACATCGCGCTGCCGGTCGCGCCCGCGGACTACGACATGGCCGACGCGATCGCGGTACGAACCGCCGCGCACAGTTTCGAGGGCAAGGTCTTCTCGATCGTCGCGTGCTCGACCATCTCTCCGGAGATCGTCGACCTGATCGCCGGCGACGACGAAGAGGTCCGCAAGAACCTCGCCCGCAAGCGCAGCGCACTGTCGGGCGTCTTCGGCCCCGACGGCCGCCCCGTCGTCGAACCGCTGATCGACGACGAGGGCATCGTCTACGCCGACATCGACCTCGCCCGCTGTATCCAGCCCAAACAGATGCACGACATCGTCGGCCACTACAACCGCTTCGACGTCTTCCGGCTGCACGTGGACGACCGGCCGCAGAGCCCGATCACCTTCGCCCGCGAGGCGGCCGGACCGGCCTCGGCGCCGGCGCCCCGGGCGCCGACGCCCCCGGCACAACCGCCCCTCGCACCCCCACCCCTCGCACCTGCACCCGAGGAGGAGACATGACCACCCAGGACGACAACATGCTCGGCCGGGCCCGCGTCACCGACACGCCCGAACTCGATGCCTACTACGCCGAATTGGCCGAACGCCAAGCCGGTGCGCTGTGGACGGTCGCCAACGAGATCGAGCCGTGGTATCCGCAGCCCAAGTCCGTACCCACCCTGTGGCGCTACGCCGAACTGCGGCCGCTCGTACGCAAGGCGCTCGACCTGGTCAAGGCCGACGACGCGGGTCGTCGCGTGGTGATGCTCGTCAACCCCGGCCGACGCGACGTCAGTGCCGCGGCCGGGCTGCTGTACACCGGACTTCAGATCATGGGCCCCGGCGAGTCGATGACCGCGCACCGGCATCAGGCCGCCGCGCTGCGCTTCGTGCTCGAAGGCACCGGCGCGTGGACCGTCGTCGACGGCGAGAAACTCAAGGTCGGCGCCCGGGACTTCGCGATCACGCCCAACGGCACATGGCACGAGCACGGCAACGAGTCCGACGACGCGCCGGTGATCTGGCAGGACGGTCTGGACATCCCGCTGGTCAACTCCCTCGACGCGGGCTTCTACGAGGTCCACCCGGACGTGTACCAGGCCCCCGGCAAGGTGGTGAACCAGTCGGTACTCACCTACGGCGGCAACCTCGTGCCGTACGGAACCGACACCTGGACACGCCCCTACTCACCGCTGCTCGCGTGGCCGTGGGAGCCGACGTACCATGCCCTGCTCGACCTGGCCAAGGCCACCGAGGGATCGCCCTACGACGGCGTGATCATGGAGTACACCAACCCCGCCACCGGCGGCTCGGTGATGCCGACGATGAGCGCGCACATCCAACTGCTGCGCGCCGGGCAGGCGACCAAGGCACACCGGCACACCGGTTCGGTGGTCTACACCGCCGCCAAGGGACACGGCGTGTCGATCGTCGGCGGGCAGCGGTTCGAGTGGCACGAGGGCGACGTGTTCGCCGTCCCGTCCTGGGCGTGGCACGAACACGCCAACCTCGACCCGAGCGAGGACGCGGTGTTGTTCTCCTTCAACGACTTCCCCGTGATGCGCTCCCTCGCCTTCCACCGCGAAGAGGCGTACACCGACAACGACGGCCACCAGCCGATCGTTTGACCCCCGCGATGATCGGGTAGCGCCCGTGCCGCCGTCCCCGTGACGCACCGAGCCGGACTCGGCGGCGGTCTGCCGACCGCCGCCGAGCCTCTCGATCCAGCCTCAGCCGCACCACCCGCCCGCCGCCGTGCCACCCCACGTGAGGACCCCTGCCATGCGACTGGTCACCTTCACCACCCAAGACTCGACCCCGCGCCTGGGCGCCCAGATCGGTGACCGGGTGCTCGACCTGGCCGCGCTCGCCGCCGCCTCCGGGGCCGAACTGCCCGGCGACCTGCTCGCGCTGATCCAGGCCGGCCCGGCCGCGCTCGTCACCGTCCGCGAACTCGTCGCGGCAGCCGGTGAAAGCGGTGACGCGGTGCACGCGTTCGCCGACGTGACCCTGCTCGCGCCGCTGCGCCCCGGCAACATCGTCGGCATCGGCCTGAACTACGTCGAGCACGTGGCCGAGTCCAACCGCACCCTCGACACCGCCAAGGAACTCCCGGACCGACCCGTACTGTTCGGCAAGCCGTCCACCGCGATCACCGGCCCGGGACACCCGATCCTGCACGACGGCAACCTGACACAGCAGCTCGACTGGGAATGCGAACTCGCCGTGGTGATCGGCCGAACCGCCCACAAGGTCAGCGAAGCGGACGCGTGGGAGCACGTGTTCGGCTACAGCATCATGAACGACATCAGCGCCCGCGACCAGCGCCGCTCCGGACAGTGGTTCTTCTCCAAGGGCCAGGATTCCTACGCCCCGTTCGGCCCGGCCGTGGTCACCGCCGACGCGATCGCCGACCCGCATGCGCTCGACCTGTCGCTGCGGGTCAACGGCGACGTCAAGCAGAAGTCCAACACCCGGCACATGCTCTTCGACATCCCGCGCCTGATCGCCGACATCTCGTCGGGTATGACACTCGAACCGGGCGACGTCATCTCCACCGGCTCCCCCTCCGGCGTCGGCGCGGCCCAGGACCCGCCGCAGTACCTGCAGCCGGGCGACGTGGTCGAGGCCACCGTCGAGGGCATCGGCACGCTCACCAACCCGGTGATCGACGCCCGCTGACCCGCCGCCCCACGCACCCCGCCCGCATTGCTCCAGGAGGACCCGCCGTGCCCAAGTCCAGCTACCGCATCGGTCAGATCGTGCCGAGTTCCAACGTCACGATGGAGACCGAGGTACCGGCGATTCTCCGTGCCCGGGAGACCGTCGCACCCGAGCGATTCACCTTCCACTCCAGCCGGATGCGGATGACACACGTCACCCCCGAGCAACTCAAGGCGATGGACGCCGATTCCGACCGCTGCGCGATCGAACTCTCGGACGCGCGGGTCGACGTGCTCGGCTACGCGTGCCTGGTCGCGATCATGGCGATGGGCCTGGGCTACCACCGCGTGTCCGAACAGCGCCTGCACACCCGCACGGTCGACAACGGCGCGCCCGCCCCGGTGGTCACCAGCGCCGGCGCGCTCGTGCACGGCCTGCACACCATCGGCGCCCGGAAGGTCGCCCTGGTCGCGCCCTACATGCTGCCGCTGACCAGGACCGTCGTGGACTACCTCGGCAACGAGGGCATCGAAGTGCTGGACTACAAGGCCCTCGAAATCCCGGACAACCTCGATGTCGCCGCGCACGACCCGCTGTTGCTGCCGGGCATCGCGGACCGGCTCGACTACGCGGAAGCGGACGCCGTGGTGCTGTCGGCGTGCGTGCAGATGCCCTCGCTCGCCGCGATCGAGGACGCCGAACAGCGGCTCGGCAAGCCGGTCGTGTCCGCCGCCGTATGCACCGTCCACCAGATGCTGCGCGCCCTCGACCTGCCCGCGTTCGCCCCGGGCGCCGGTCACCTGCTGTCGGGCGCGTACGCGGACGCCCCCCTGCCCGACGCCGCCGCAGCGCGCTGAGCGCAGGGCCGGCCCGAACGGGGAGGCCGCCCCTCGTCGCCGCCGGGCGGATGTCGCCGGGCGGTGTCGAGAGGCGGCCCGCCGGGTCCTCGGGGTTGTGCGTGCGGTAAGCCGAGGGTTCTCAATGGGGCGCGTCGGTAAGGGAGTTCAGTAGTCGATCCGGTCGGATTTGGCCAGCCACGCGTCGAACGGCGCCGTACGGTTCGGCAGGTCCAACTGCTCGACCGCCATCGGCCACATCGACTCCGGCTGCTTTTCGAACAGGTCGTAGAACTTGCGGTCGTCGAAACCGGCCACCGCGGCATCGTGCCGATCGGCGGAGAAGACGATCCGCTCGATGCGTGCCCACAGCGCGGAGGACAGGCACATCGGGCACGGCTCGCACGAGGTGACCAGGACGCAGCCTTCGAGCGAGAACGAGTCCAGTTGCCGACAGGCGGCCCGCATCGCGCTCACCTCGGCGTGCGCCGTCGGGTCCAGGTTCGCGGTGACCTGGTTGTTCCCTATCGCCACCACCCGGCCGTCCTTGGCGACCAGTGCGCCGAACGGACCGCCGCCGTTGGTCACGCTGTTGGTGGCCAGCTTGATCGCTTCGTCCAACCAGGCACGCTTGAGCTCCTGGACGTCCGTTTCGTGGGTGTGCGCGGTCACGTTCACTCCTTTGTCGGAGACGGTGGGGGACTCCCCGGATGCCGGTGTCCATGCGGGCACTGCACCCGAGGCAAAACGTGGGAACGGGGTGCGGGGTACGGGGTACGGGGAGATGGGAAGAGGCGGGGCCGCAGGTGCCGCCTCGCCGTCGGCGTGGTGGGTGCCTTCGACGCGGTGGGTGCCGTCGGCATGTCCCGCGGCACCCACGGGAGTTCACCCGGGTTCGATGCCGCAGATGTGCTCCGGCGCGACGGGGGTGTGGGTCAGGTTCAACCCCGTTGCGTTGCGAATGGCGTTAACGATCGCCGGGGTGGCCGAAATGGTGGGCGGTTCGCCGACACCACGCACGCCGTACGGCGAGTTCGGGTCGCCCCTTTCGATCACGTCCACCGTCATCGGGGGCATGTCCACGATGGTCGGAATGAGGTAGTCGGTGAACGACGGGTTGAGGATCCGGCCGTCCTCGACCTTGATCTCCTCCATCACGGCAAGGCCGAGCCCCTGCGCCGAACCACCGTGGATCTGCCCGACGACGGCATCCGGGTTGATCGCCTTGCCGACGTCCTGCGCACAGTCCAACTGCACGACCTTGACCAGACCCAACTCGGTGTCCACGTCCACCACCGCCCGGTGCGCGGAGAACGCGTGCTGGACGTGCACCCGCCGGCTCTGCCCGGTGACCGGGTCCATCGCGTAGGTCTTCAGGTGGTGGTACTCCCTGGTCTCCTCGATCACGTCGTCGCCGAGCACGTCGACGAGATCGGCAACGAGGCCGGTGACCGCGGAAACGACCTTGCCGCCGGTGAGCGAGAGATCACCGGGATTCTCGCCGAAACGCCGGGCGACCCGATCGAAGAGCTCCTCGCGGACGGCTTCACAAGCGTTCTTGACCGCACCACCGGTGATGTAGGTCTGCCGCGAGGCCGAACTCGACCCGGCGTCACCGACGTCGGTGTCGTTGGGGTGGATGTTGACTCGCTGCACGCCCAGTTCGCTGCGGGCGATCTGCTGCTGCACGGTGACCAGGCCCTGTCCGACCTCGGCCGCCGCGGTGTGCACCATCGCGATCGGTACGCCACCGACGGCCTGCAACCGCACGCGCGCCGTGGAGTAGTCGTCGGCGCCCTCCGCGTACGAGACGTTCTTGATGATCACGCTGTAGCCGACGCCCCGAACCACGCCCTCGCCGTGCGTGGTGTTGGACGCGCCGCCCGGCATGTCCCGCACGTCCACGGGTCCGGTCCGCTCCTGCGCGGGCAGCGGAATCCTGGTGAGCCGCTCCAGCAACTCGGCGACCGGCGCGGGAGAATCCAGCACCTGCCCGGTGTGCATGGTCGAGCCCTCCTCGACCGCGTTGAGCTGCCGCAGCCGCACCGGGTCCATGCCCAACGCCTTGGCGAGTTTGTCCATTTGGGACTCGTAGGCATACGCGGGCTGCACGGCGCCGAGGCCACGCATCGCGCCGCACGGGGGGTTGTTCGTGTACAGGCCCCAACCCTCGATCGCGACGTTGGGCACCACGTACGGCCCGATGCCCAACGCGGTGGCGTTGCTGACCACGACCGGGGTCTTGGAGGCGTACGCGCCGCCGTCGAAGTACATCCTCGCCTTGACGAAGACGAGCTTGCCGTCCTTGGTCGCGCCGTGCTCGTAGTACATCTTCGCCGGGTGCCGGTGCACGTGGCCGTAGAAGGACTCTTCCCTGCTGTAGACCATCTTCACCGGCTTGCCCGTGTACAGCGCCAACATGCAACAGTGGATCTGCATGGACAGGTCCTCGCGGCCACCGAACGCGCCGCCGACACCGGACATGGTGAAGCGCACCTTCTCGACCGGGAGTCCGAGCGCCCGCGCGGTCTGTCGCTGGTCGACGTGCAGCCACTGGGTGGCGATGAACAGGTCGACCCCGCCGTCCTCGGCCGGGATCGCCAAACCGGACTCCGGCCCCAGAAACGCCTGGTCCTGCATGCCCATGGTGTACACATCGGACACCACGACATCGGCCCGCGCATCGGGATCGCCCGTGACGATCGGCTGATAGCGCACCACGTTGCCGCCTGGGTGCAGCTTGGGCAGCGTGTCGTCGTGCGCGGCCCGCTCCGGGTCGGTGATCGGCTCGAACACCTCGTAGTCGACCACGATCTTGTCCAGCGCGCGTCGGGCGGTCTCGGGGTGATCGGCGGCAACCAGGGCGATCGGCTCACCCTTGTAGCGCACGACATCCTCGGCGAGCGCCGGCGTATCGGCGACCTTCAGGCCGTAGATGTTCTCGCCGGGGACGTCTTCGTGGGTCAGTACCGCGTACACGCCGGGGTGCTTGAGCGCGGGACCGATGTCGATCGAGTTGATCCGCGCGTACGGGTGTGGGCTGCGCAGAGTCGCGCCCCAGAGCATGTCGTCCGCCCACAGGTCCGAGGAGTAGGCGAACTCCCCACGTACCTTGAGCGTTCCGTCCGGCCGCAGCGGACTGTCGCCGATCCCACCGGTGATCAACTCGTCGAGATCCTGCGGGGTGCGGGCGGGAGAAGTCTGGTTGGCCATCAGGAAGCCTTTACTGTCTGGATACTCGGCGGCCGGGGTTGGGGCCGAGTGGGTCGGGGCCGCGTGCGGTTCGGGCCGCACGGGGGCGGCCGGACCGACGGCGGGCAGCGGTACGTGACGCGCTGCCGTGGCTGATGCGTGGGCGGCTGCTGCTCGGGCGGCTGTCGCTTCGTGGGCTGTCGTTTCGTCGGCTGTCGCCGCGTCGGCTATCGCCTCGTCGACTGTGGCTTCGTCGACTGTGGCTTCGTCGGCCGATGCTTCGGGGGCGCGAAGAAGTCCCGCACGGCGTCCGTTTGGTTCTCCATCATGGCGATGATCGAGTCGACGACTTCGCGGTCGGCGTCGTCGGCGATCGCGAGCTCTCGTGACCACTCGAAGTAGCTGCGGTCCGGATCGTTGGTGATCGGCCGAACCCGAATGGTGGCGAGGTAGCCGTCGACGCCCATCGTCGGCGCGACGGCACGATAGGTGGAGGATCGCTTGACCTCGTTGCGTCCGGCCACCTCCTGTTCGACTAGACCCTCACAGAAGACCAACGTGAAGTCGTACCGCGACGGCACTCGTTCGAGCGTGCCGCCCTCGGCCCAGCCCACGTTGCGCACGGCGTCTCCGGACACGATCTCGACCAGCTTCATCGGATCGCGGACCTCGGCCCAGACGGTGTCCGGATCGGCGTCGACGATCGTCGAGTGGTGCATCGTGTGCTTCTGCTTCATCGCCACGAGAACTCCTTGTCGGACGAGTGGAACCTTTTGCCGTGTTGCACCCTGTGTGAGGAGTACACAGCCAACCGAGCGAAGGCAGCCAGGGGCGGAAGACATGAACGCGTCCGCAGGCGGCGACCGGCTCTTCGTAGACTTCTACAAGGGGCGGCCCCCCATCGAACCCGCCGCGCCGACCAGCCGGGCCGGCCCGGCTCGTCACCCAGGGCTCAGCGCAAGTGCGACGTGTCGTTGAGTGACCGTACCGACGCACTCCCGTACGCGTCATACGCGACCGTGGAGACCGAAGCCGCTGCGGTCTCCATCCGGAACAACGCCTCGGGCGGCGCGTCGAACGCCAACCGGATCAGCTGCCTGACCGGCGTCACGTGCGAGACGACCAGCACGGTCCTGCCCGCGTACCGCGCCAACAACCGATCCCGCGACAGCGCCACCCGCCGTGCCACGTTCTCGAAGGACTCGCCCCCCGACGGCGTGGCCGTCGGTGATCGCAGCCACGCCGCCAACTCGTCCGGATAGCGCTGCCGTACCTCGGCGGAGGTCAGCCCGTCCCATGCCCCGAAGTCCGCCTCCCGCAGTCCCTCGTCGATCCGTACGTCCAGCCCCAACCGCGCGGCGACCGCCTCGGCGGTCTCCCGGCAGCGCCGCAGCGGTGAGGCCACGACCGCCTGTACCGTCCCGCGTGCGGCGAGCATCGCCGCGGTCGCCTCGGCCTGCCGCCGCCCGGCCGCCGACAGCGACGGGTCGGAGCCGCCGCTGCCGGAGAAGCGCTTGTGCGGGGTCAGCGCCGTCTCACCGTGCCGCAGCAACAGGAGCGTCGTGGGCGTGCCCGGGGCGGCGGTCGACGAGCCGGGCGGGGCCGGCTCGGGGTCGTACGCACCCGTCATGCGGAAGGTTCGGTTTTCGTCACGAGCTGGTTGCCGAGGACGAGGTAATCGATCTCCGTGCCGAGAAAGCAGTTCAGCGCGTCGGTCGGGGTACACACGATCGGCTCGCCGGCCACGTTGAACGACGTGTTGAGCAGGCAGGGAACGTCGGTCAGGGTGGTGAACCGGCGCAACAGGGCGGCCAGTCGCGGGGTGTCGTGATCGGTGATCGTCTGGACCCTGGAGGTGCCGTCCACATGGATCGCCCCCGGGATCACGTCGCGGAATTCCGGTCGCACCGGGAATACGAACGTCATGTACGGCGAACGCGTTTTGCGGCCCATGTCGAAGATCTTCGGCGCGTCCGTCTCGAGCACGATCGGCGCGAACGGGCGGAATGGTTCGCGGTGTTTGACCCTGGTGTTGATGACATCCTTGATGTCCGGAAACTTCGGGTTCGCGAGAATACTGCGGTGGCCCAACGCCCGCGGACCGTGCTCCAGCCGGCCCTCGTACCAGCCGACGACGACCTTTTCGGTGAGCAGTTTCGCCACATGGTCGACGACCTCGTCGTCGCTCAGCCTGCTCCAGGTCACCCGATCGCGGACATCCCGCAGAGCCCGCTCGATCGCCGAGTCGTCGTATTCCGGTCCGAGATACGGAGTGACCGGTGGTGCGGATCCTGCCCTGTCGGTGCCGTCGGTGCCGTCGGTGCCGTCGGTGGCTTCGGTGGGGGCGGTGAGGTGGGCGGGGTGGGCGAGGTCGGCGATATCGGTGGTGTCCGGGTCGTGATTGACCCAAGCGTAGACGGCGGCGCCGATGACGATGCCGGTATCGCTCGCCCCGAAACCGACGTCCATGTCGTCGAAGCGCGATCCCTCCAGCAGGGGAGTGTTGTTGAGGCAGTTCAGTGCCACGCCACCTTCGAACAGCAGGTGGTTCAGATCCGTTTTGGCTTCCAGCGCGCGGAGTTGGTGGCTCGTGACGACGGTCAGCATCTCCTGCGCCGCGGCGGCCACCCGAGCCTTGTATTCGAGGGTGTCCTGTACAGGACCGAAATGCTGCTCGAACAGGGGCTCGAAGCTGCGAGGATTATCCGTCTCCAGGGGCCTACAGAAGGTGTATCGCCCGTCCTCGCGCAGTTCGACGATGTGCGTGAGGAACGGGTTCGGCGACGGGGGCGCGGCGAATCCCGACAGGCCCATGATTTTGTATTCGTCGTTGTTGGGCACGAAGCCCAGGTATCTGGTGATCGCGGCGAACAGCAGCCCGATCGAATATTCCGCGCCGATGGTCGACTCGTCGAAGACGCGGATCCGACCGCCGCGGATTTCGCCGATCAACGACGAGAACCGTTCGGCACGACCGTCACTGACCAGGAACGCGGCATCCTTCATACCTGCCATGTAATGGCCGGTCATCGCGTGGGCGAGGTGGTGCGGAACGAACACCACCTTGTCCGGATCCGGGGTGAAGCCGGTGCGCGCGGCGAAGTCGGCGAGGATCGCGTCGTGGCCGACGACCTCGGTGAACAGTGTGCCGATGCCGCTTGTGAGAGCCGACTTCGCGGCACGTGTCGTCGGCGCCGACGTGATGTCGGACAGCAGCCCGTCCAGGACCTCGGCGGAGAAGTTCCAAGGGATGGCGATGAGATCGATATCGGAGAATCGCAGCCCCGCAGATTCAAGGCACCATGTCACCGCGTTGAGCGGGAAGTCGGAGGTTTTCTTTTCCCGGTTGAGCCGCTCTTCCTCCACGGCGGCGACCAGTTCGCCGTCCACCAGCAGCGAAGCACCCGCGTCGTGGCCGAGGATGTAGTGCCTTTCGGCGCCGACCGCGCCGAAATGCTCGGCGAAGACCTCCGAGACGCGGGTGAACCCGTTGCACCCCAGGACGATCACGACAATCACCTACTCTCCGGTCGTCGATGGTTCGAGGTCGTCGTGTCGGTCCAAGGCTGTTTGCCGGCCAGGAGGTCGCCGACGATCTCGCCGGCGGCGGGAGCCTGGCACAGTCCCTGCCCGGAGAATCCCGCCGCGTAGAGGAAGGGACGGGAGGGATCTCGGCCGATGAGGGCGGTCCCGTCCGGGCTGCCGTCGAAGGCCCCGCTCCATCCGCGATGAAGACGGATGCCGGCGAGGGTCGGATAGGTGGCGCCGAGTCGGTGTGCCACCCGGTGCAGCCAGGCCTGGCGGGATTCGTCCGGTGCGGGGCGGCCCATTCCGATGAGGATGCGGTCCTTCCAGGCTCGGATCCGCAGGCCGGAGGAGGCGTGCAGGGTCATCGGCAGCGCGGCGAGCGGAGTGGGCAGGGTAAGTGGGCCGGGCCGGGCGGGAGGCGGGTCGCCGATGAGCAGTTCGATGGGGTACGTGGTCACCGGAAGGCGAACGTCGGCCATGGCCGCGACGGTTGCCGACCAAGGGCCGGCCGCACAGACGACGGTTTCCGCGAGGATGCTGCCCGCAGGGGTGTGTACCCGCCCGTCGGGGTCGATGCCGGTGACGGGTGTTTCGGTGCGCAGGACGGCGCCGGCCTCTTGGGCCGCCGCGGCGTACCCGCGCACGATCGCGGCGGGGTCGCACGCGCAGGCCTCGGGCGCCCAGGCCGCCGCCAGGATGCCACGCTCGCCCACCAGTGGGTTGAGCCGCACCGCCTCGGACGCCGACACGAGTTCGACGTCCACCCCCGCGGCCAGCTGGGCGGAATGGTCGCGTCGGAAGCCCTCCACCTGGTGCTCCTCGGTGAACAACACCAGGAACCCGCCCCGCTTTAGCCCGAGGGGGGTTCCGGTCCGCTCGGCGAACGCGTGATACGCCGCCAGGCTGCGGACGGCAAGGCTTCCGGTGCGGGCGTCGCCGGGGAAGTAGGTACGTACCACCCCCGCGGTGGCACCTGACGCTCCCGACCCGAGGGTGCCGCGCTCCAGCAGCACCGTGCGGACGCCGGCCTCGGCGAGATGGCACGCGATCGAGGTGCCGACGACTCCGCCGCCGACGACGAGCGCGTCCGTGCGTTCGGGCAGTGCGCTCATGGCCGCGCGCCCATTTCGGCGGGCCGCTGTCGGCGCAGGTGGTCTCCGGCGTTCCACGGGAACAGGTGCAGGTTCCAGGCACCCAAGCAGTTGATGTAGAGGGCCAGTTGGCTCGCCACAGCCAGGAAGTCGTCGCGGTCGAGCCGGTCGAGGCAGGACAGGAAGCGCTGGGTGAAGGCCCACAGCTTCTCCAGGCCGCAGTAGCCCAGGAACTCGGCCGGGATGCCGATCAACAGGCGCGCCATGTGGCGCAGGGAATCCATCGGCATGTCCGCGACCGCCGCCCGGACCAGGCCGCCGTAGGTGGCGTATCCCAGCGGGCGGGTCTCACCGTTGACGAACAGGAGGGTGGGCAGGACCGTCTCGAAGCTCCCGGCCCCGGACGGGATCCATCCCCCGTGCAGGTCGGCGAGTTCGAGTGGTTCGGTCAGCCAGATTCGCTCGGTCTCGGTGTACACGTCGCGGATCAGCTGCTTCGCGTCGGGGTCGGCGGCGGTCAGACGGGGGAGGCGGTGACCGCCTTCCGTGCCTGCCCGGCGGACCTCCACCAGAATCGGTTTCTTCGTCGAGTAGACCGAATCCCACACCGCGTGCCCGGCTCGGATCAGTTCCGGCATGTCCTCCGGCCGGATCCGCCCCACGGGTGAGGCCGGCATCGGTTCGGTCAAGGCGCCGTATTTGATGCCCAGATGCTGCAACGCGGAACAGAACACCGTCCCGTCGGGCGCCTCGCGTCGATCGAACCGAGTGGACGCGGGCAGATGCAGCAGCGAGGGGATCGGTGCCGCGTGATACAGATGGCTTCCCGCCACGAGGGCGTGCCCCTGCAGACTTTGGTAGGGCAATGCCTCCCACAGCGCATCGGCCAGCGCGGGGTTGCGATCGTCGAGTTCCGCGGTGACGGCGACACCCGGATCGGGCCAGGTGATTTCGATGTGCCGACCTGACAACGACTCGGGCATGGGCGTCTCCTTTGCCTCGGTTGCAACGGGCTTGGTACACCTGCCTTGGTGCAGCCGGCTTGGTACACCTGCGTCGGTGCGACCGGCTCGGTGCAACGTGTCCGAGGAGTACACAGCCCACCGAGCAAGGGCAGCTACGGGCGGAAGACATGAACCCGTCCGCGGGGAGACACCGGCTCTTCGTAGACTTCTACGAGGCGCTGGGCGTTGGGCGTTGGGCGCGAGAGCTGCGCGGGCGCGACGGGTGCCGTTCTGTTTTTTCGGGGTACTCGAACACGGACCGTGCGCACGTACTTGCCGTATCGGTGGTTGGCTGCCGGAATCCGGCAGGCCGGCGGCCGTCAGCGTGACCGGATCCGGAATGGCGAGCGAGTCGGCACGCCCGGAATGATGGCGGCACGAAAGCAAAAGCGGGGCGCTCGACCGGTCGCGGCCGTCGACGGGGTGTGTTCCGGCCCGGGTGGGCCGGAACCGGTCCGGCGTCGCCTCGGTCCGGGACCGGACGGGGGCGGGTCGGAGATGAAGATGATGATGTTGCAGGTTTTCGGTGAGCAGAGTGAGTTCGCGATCGCGCGTCGCGGCTACGACCGAGGGCAGGTCGACGAGTACGTGGCGGGCCTCCTCGCCGGCGGCAGGCCCGCCAACTCGCCCGCCTTCACCATGGTGCGGCGCGGCTACAAGGCCGAACACGTGGATCGCCGGCTCGCGGAACTGAGCCACAGCCGACGGGCGGCCTGATACAGGTCGGCCTGATACAGGTCGGGCGGGGCAGGGCGGGACGCGCTTCGGGCGCGGCGCGGGCGGGACGGGCCTCGGGCGCGGATGGGTTCGGGCTCGATACCGGTGGGCCGGCCTCGGCGCGGGACGAACCCCCGTGCCGCTGCCGGCGCCCGCTTCTCAGCCGGGTCGCTTGGCCATGACGACCAGACCCGGCCGGACGTTTTCATTCGCAGGGAGCCGAAGTTCGGCGACCGGGCGCAGGCCGGCCTGCTCGATCAGGTCCACGAACTGTTCCGGCTGCCATTGGTGCGTCGTCCAACGCACCGGCACCCCTCCGTAGGCCTCGGTGCGTACCGCGTCCTCGTCTCCGACGTGTGTCCCGGTGATGAAATGGCCGCCCGGCTTCAGGGCCCGCGCGAACACGGCGAGCACCTGAGGCAGGACGTCACGGGGGAGGTTGAACAGTGACCACCACCCGAGCACACCGCCGAGGGACGCTTCACCGAGGTCGAGTTCGGTGGCGGAGCCGACACTGAAGCGGCATTGCGGATGAAGACGGCGCGCGTTCTCGATCATGCGAGGGGAGAGATCGACCCCGGACACGTCGAGGCCGCGTTCGGCCAGGTAGGCGGTCACCGTTCCGGGGCCACAGCCGACGTCGAGGACAGGCCCGAGCCCACTCACGGTGTCGGCGAAGGCATCGATCGACGCCTTGAGCCATGGATACTTACGGATGTCGCCGACTCCCGTCGTCACCACCATGTGGGCGTAGTTGTCGGCCACGCGATCGTAAGACTCACGGACTGCGTCGAGATCGGCCGGGCGGTCGACAGGTTGGCTTCGCATCGGCCAACGGTAATACGTGGCTACTTGCTCGCGGACTCGCGTCTTCGACGTATGGCAGGCCGCGGCCGGGCGTTGCGGGGGTTTGTTTCCGGGGGTGGTGTGTTCGAGCACCGTCCACGAGGCCAACGAGAACCCGACGCCCTCGCGATACCGAGGCGACACACCCGACGACCTGCCGCCCGCCTCCGCTCGAAGGCTCGCTTGGTTGGCACCGGCGGAACGCCGCATCGCCGATGCAAACACCGATCTGCGCACCGGACTTACTCACCCGCATCCGCATCCGCATCCGCCCACCCGCCCCCGACCCATTCCCCAAGCGAGGCAACGACCTTCGTTCCCCGCCCGACCTTCCCTCCCCGACACCTCTCCCCGCGCGGACGTCGTCATCCAACAGGCTCCCGAACAGGTCGGCCTACGTACCGCTTTCCGGGGTATCAGCCTCGGCAGATCACCACGTGGAGGGACGACGGACAGGCGGACCCCGGGGAGTCCGGGGAGTCCGGGGGAGTCGCGGGCAACCGCCGTATCAACCGGGACATCGGCGTAGGAAACATCGGTGACCCGGAAAGCCTCGGAAACCTTCGAACCTTCGAACCTTCGAACCTCTGAAGAAAGCTTCGGAAAGGCAGGCTGCGGCGTGGGCATCTTCGCGTGGATCGTCCTCGGGCTTCTGGCCGGCATCATCGCCAAACTCCTGATGCCGGGCCGTGATCCGGGTGGTTTCATCGTCACGATCCTGATCGGCGTCGCCGGCGCCGCACTCGGCGGTTGGATCGCGGCCGAGGTCTTCGACCGCCCCTTCGAGAAGGACTTCTTCGACCTCAAGACCTGGGGTGTCTCGGTCGCGGGCGCCCTGGTTCTCCTCATCCTCTACCGCGTGTTCTTCGGGCGATCACGACGCTGACGATTCGCGTCGAACCTTCCCTCGTCCCACTGCGTCCCGTCCCACCCCATCCTGCCGCGTCCCGCCCCGGTGCGTGTCCGCCGCTGTCACGTTTTGGCATCCCGTCGGCGACGGGGACTTGGAGACCATGCCGGTCCGCTAGCGTTGTGGGAGCCGAGGTTCCGTTCTCCGGGAACGCGGCTTGGCGCTCGCATAGACCCGTGACAGGCGGTCCGGGGGAGGTTGGACATGGCCGGCATCGGCTGGGACGACGATGTGCGCAATCATTTCGAGTTGGCGGTCTTCCGAACAGGCGGCATGCCGTTGGACGTTCGCTTCCGCAGGATCACGGACATGGGCGACGCGTCGGTCGCGGATCCGGTATCCGTCGGAACTCTGGTCCTGGCCGACGGCGTCGCGCACGCCTCACCCGCACTCGACGCGCTCGGCGAGCACGCGCACGCCGGGGCACGGGTGGACGCGTTCATCATGGTGCTCGACGACCGCCGCTGCCCCGTGCGCGGTTGGCACCTGACCGACGTACTCGTGACCGGATGGGCGACCCAGACCGACACGGACGGGCTCCGTACCCGTGTCGACCGGGCCGAACTGAGCTACTCGTCGATCGAATCCCTACCGTTCGGCGCCTGAAGCCGCCGCCCCGGGCCCAAGCCGCCGCCCCGGACCCAAGCCGTCGGGCGTGGCCGGTGCCTGCCCCGATCGGCCGGAGCCGCCCGGTGTACGGGAAGCCACGACCGGCCGGAGCCCAGGGGAAGCAGGGACCGGTCACAACCAGTCGCGGCGCTTGAAGATCACATGCAGGCCGACACAGACGACGGCCATCAGCGCGAGGGCGAACGGGTAGCCGTACGTCCAACCGAGTTCCGGCATGTTCGTGAAGTTCATCCCGTAGACCGTGCCGATCAGGGTGGGCGCGAAAAGAATGGCGGCCCACGAGGAGATCTTCTTGATCTCCGTGTTCTGCGCGTGGCCGGCCTCGGCCAGCCGGCGCATGTCCTCGTTCTGCGCCTGGGAGACCAGGGTGGCGTTGACGGCAAGGATGTTCTGCAGCATCTGCCGGAAGCCGTCCATCCGTTCGGCCGCGGTGGTGGCGTGGTCGGTGACGTCGCGCAGGTAGCGCTGAAGCTCCTCGTCCGTCCCGTACTTGTCGAAACCGGCGGCCAGGTCGTCCATGATGCGCAGGAGCGGACGGGTGGCGCGCTGGAACTCGATGACCTCGCGCGAGAGTTCGTATATCCGGCGCGACACGTTGGGATCGGCGCCGAAGACCTCGGTCTCGATCTCGTCGATGTCGTGCTGGAGCCCCGCGATCACCGGAGCGTAGCCGTCGACCACGGCGTCGAGGACGGCGTACAGCACCGCTTCCGGCCCCAGCGCCAGCAGTTCGGGATCGTCGTCCTCCAGGCGCTTGCGCACCGCGGCCAGGTCCGGGGCCTGTGAATGCCGCACGGTGAGCACGAAGTCCGGCCCGACGAACAGGTGGATCTCACCGAAGTCGACCTCTTCCGAGTCGTCGAGGTAGCGCGCCGCACGCAGAACGACGAACAGGGTGTCGCCGTAGCGCTCCAGCTTGGGCCGCTGATGGGCGACGATGGCGTCCTCGACGGCCAGCTCGTGCAGATCGAACCGTTCGGCGGCAGCGAGGAGTTGTGCCTCGGTCGGCCGGTACAGCCCGATCCAGGCCATCGTGCCGGACTCGCCGGGCAACTGCCCGTAGACCTCGGCCAGCGTCGTGGGACCGGGGACCCGCTTGCCCGCCCGGTAGACCGCCGCATTGACCACGGTGTGCTCCAACAGCACCTCGACCGGCGTGTGCTGCTCGGCACGCGGGTCCATCTCGTGCTCTGGAGCGGGTGCCGACACGGACGTCGACGTCAGCACGTCGGTGCGTCCGGCGGGCCGGACGAAGGGTCGCTTGCTCGCGCGTATCGCGCGCACTCGCCAGTCGGACATGGGAAACCTCCGGACGGCAGGGCCGATCGCAGGTTCTCGGGCTGCGACCGGTTGGCACACGAGGCCACCGCGCGGACCGGGGCCGCCTACCCGCCCGCCCGCAATGGGGCCGAGCAAGAGCGGAACAGACGCGAATCGCGCGGTACGGCAGCTGTCGTGTGCCCGGGGATGGGCGAGGAATCAGCTGGGTGGGGTCTACTTCGACCGGGACTTCCGCATTCCATCGCGCTCACCTCCTTGCCGTCGGGACGCACGTCGACGTCGCCGGATCACGGCAACAGAAGGCTCCGACCCGGGTTCCTCCCGAGCCAGGCACCCCTGAACTCGTCAGAGCTTTGGCACGCCACGGCGTAGCACCCACGACAGACGCAGCCACTTGGGGTCACCCCTTAGGCCGGGGAGACCTGTCCTGAACCTGGGCGTCTCTCGACGTCGTGGGGTCAGTGGCCTGTGTCCGTGACGACGCCTCACCGAACGAGGTGCCGTTCCAATCCCACCCAGTCTAGCCACGCCCAACCAGCCCCCGACACCGGTTACCCGATGCCGAGCCCCGAGGCCGGCACCTGCAGAGCAACCTCCGGGCCTCCCGCGCCCGCCCAACCCCCATGCCCTGCCTCCCGCCCGCGCCCGCCCTACGGCCCCTTCCGAGCGACATACCGAACGAACCCGGCCCACCCTCCACGACCCACGGCGAAGCAGGGGCGCCTCAAGCCCTTGGAGTCCCTGACGCGGACAGCCTGATCGGCCACGGCTGTTTCCACACAGTTGTCGCCTCGTGTACCGCCGTGGCGGACGTGCTCCAAGCCGGTTGTTTCCTGTTCGCGGCACTCAACCTACGGCCGGCTTCGCGTGGTGTGCCGGACGAAGCCGGCCCACTCCTCGCGACCCACGGCGAAGCAGGGGCGAGTCAAATCCTTGGAGTCCCGTACGCAGATGCCCAGTCCGGTGGCCGCGACCTCGACGCAACTGTCGCCTTGAGCACTGCTGTAGCTGCTCTTGGACCAGGTGAGTTCGGTTGTGCTCATAGCGCCCCTCGCATCCGCTCCAGCAGGCCCATGGAGTCCTTCGGGGAGAGGGCCTGCGAGCGTAGTCTCGCATAGCGCATCTGAAGTTTGCCGACCTCCGCCGGGTCCGCGATCAAGCGGCCGTTTTCCTGACCCTCGGAGTAGGCGAGCCAGCGCTTCTCCGGATTTTCCAGCAGGTGAAGCGGTCCGGCGAGGCACGCGTGCTGTTCGCTGTCCGCAGGCATGATCTGGAGTGTTGCGTTCCTGAGGGCGCCGAGTTCGATGACGTGGTCGAGTAGCACGCGGGTGACCTCGGTACCACCCAGTCGTCGCATGAAGACTGCTTCCTCTACGACGAAGTCGAATGCCGTGGTGGGCTTCTCGCGCAGCAATTGCTGGCGTTGCATACGTGCGCTGATCATGGCTTCGAGCGCGCCGTCGGTAAGTGGGGGAACGTCGTTGTCGCACAGAGCCCGAACGTACCCTTCGGACTGCAACAGGCCCGGCACCAGCCTGCATTCGTAGGTGCACAAGTTCGTTGCCAGCTTTTCCAGACGTGCCCACTGCCTGAACCAAGCCGCCAATCCCGGTTGCCGGGACAAGTGCTTCGCCGCCCGTCGCAAGGCGCCCGTGTTCCCCAAGGCGGTCTCCGCGCGCTCCACGAAGTCCGGGTCCGGCATCCGTCGACCCAACTCCACCGACTCCACCGTGTGCTTCGAAAACCGCACCAGCGATCCGAACTCCACCCGGCTCAGCCCGGCATGTTCGCGTAGGGCCTGGACCACCGCCCCGAAAGTCCGCAAACTGTCGGAGGCATCAGGTTCGCGCTCCCAATCCTCAGGCACATCACTCATACGCGGCCACCTCCAGGTGCGTCGGATCTCCCCGTGTTCCACGCGTCCAGCGTGCGGCCAAGATCACCGTACTGTCCACCCAAAGTGCCCGTACGCTGACTCACCGTACGCGGCTCAGGGCTGGTGAACGACCTCGCGGGCCCGTCACGGTAAGACCCATGAACGAGCCCGCCCCTCAACTTCCAGCCACCGTGAGTGCGTTCGAGCTGCGGATGTTATCCACCCCGCTCGGCGCCCGACTCGCCCGGCTGCGTGCGGCCGAAGAGCTGCGCGCCTGGCAGACCCCGTCCCCCATCCGCAAGCAGGCCGAACTGATCATCGCCGAACTCGCCGCCAACGCCGTGCTGCACGGTCGAGCCTCGGACCGTGACTTCAAGCTCACCGTCACCTCGGACGCGGCACTGGGCACCCTCCGGATCGCCGTCACCGACACCCACGGCGACCGCCTGCCCGTACCGTTGTCCTCCCCGAACCCGAACGGCGAATCCGGCCGCGGACTACTCATCGTCTCCACCCTCGCCGTCCACTGGGGAGTAGACCCGCATCCCCCGGCCGGCAAGACCGTCTGGGCCGAGCTGGACGTCTGCGGCAAACTGTTGGTGCCGTGATCGCACAGTTTCGCCGGGTCGGCGTTCGTAGCCCTCGTCCCCAGAACGGCCACCGAGGAGCGGAAGCGGGAACGCTTATCGTCGGCCCTCCTCCGCCTGTCCTCGACGCCCGGTCGCCCAACGGGCACGCCGACGCCGAAGAACCCGAGCCGCTTCGCGGCGAAGCAGGAGAAAAACCCCACCATCAGCGCGCCAAACTCCCGCAGCGCAACCGGGGAGAGCGGCTCCGCCAACTCGATCACCAACGTCGGACCAGCCACGTCGAAAGCCTGATTCGATCGGCTCCACGACCGCCCGCAAACTTCCCCCACCGAGCCTGCCGGTCCGAACGCCGACGCCGCCGACCCACCCGGCGCATCTACGCGGTTCAACGCATCAGAGCCCTACCCACGCCGTCGAACCGTTAGTAAGCCGCCGCTAAAGTTGCTCGAGCGGACTGGTGTTCGCGGTGTCCGACGCCGGTGACCAGTTGAGGAGAGCGGAGCACCATGCCCCTGAAGCAAAGCGCGGAGACTGCGTGCAAGGCATCCACGTCACACCCCGCGGCGCTTCTGTTCCTCGTGTCCACCTTGCTGTTGTCGGCATACTCTTGGCTCCACTTCTCGGCTGTGCACGATGAATCGACCGCCACTGCCCTGCACATCGTCGGCCGCATATTCTTCGTCATCGCCGTCGCCGTCGGATTCCTGGGGGCGCTGCTCGACCAGGATTTCTGGTGGGGCGGCGAAACTTGGCTGTCCCACTCGATCTGGATCGCCGGAAACATCGTCGGTGCATTCCTGGGGGCCGGCATCATGGCCGCCTGCGCGCGTCGCATGACGCTGTCCCGGTCCCCTCGAAGGTCGGTCCTACTGTCGTTCCTCCTCGCGGTTTGGCTCCTGGCGATAGCCGGGTCAGTCGTCATCGAACACGTGTGATGGGAGGGCGTGCCGGCCAGTAGGCAGCCCCACGACCGGATCGGCGACCGCTTCGAGGCCCGAGCAGGCGGTACGCGATGCCGCCCGAGCCCTCGTCGACCGGGGGTGGACGACCCACGACGTCGACACCGCACTCCGCCGCTCCCACCAACGCGTACCCCAGAGCACCCCACGCGCCATCGCATAGGCTCCCCGCGGTCCTCGATCAAGGTCGGGTCGAGACAACAACAGCGGTACCCCGCGCACTCGTTACCCGCACACCGGGACGACGGCACGGCGCGCCGCCAGGGTAGGCGGGGTGCCCGCCGGGTCGGCTTGGATAGTGCTGCGGTATCCGGCTGTGGTGCTCGTGGGCGCGCGGATTCGACGGTCGTCGGTTCGCCGCAGGGGCCCGGCAAGCCAAGTCAGTGTGATCTGCGGCGCCTTGCGCCAATCCTCCTGCTGCTCCCGGCCGTTCGATCCTCTGCGAGGGTCTACTTCCGGCAAGGGCCCGTGCGCTTCGCCATGTCGGCGATGGTTTCTAGGCTGCCTGGGTGAACATCGACGATCTCGCATGGCAGGCCGGCGCCCACGGTGGCGTTCCGCCGCAGACGGTGGACCTCCTTCTCGCTGGTGGGCATTTGGGCGTGGTGGTTCAGGCCGCCGGTGAGCGTGGGGACTGGTTCTGCGCGCGGGCGGCGGCGCGCGAGTTGTGCGAGGTGGGTGACTTCGAACAGGCCTGGGGGGTGATGAAGCCGTTCGCGGACAGCGGCTGGTTGCCTGCTGTGTCGGCGGGAGCCGACATTCTGCTCCGGTGGGGTCGAGTCGAGGAGGCGTCGGCGCTCGCGCTTCCGGCCGGCGCGACGGGGGAGACGGGGGAGACGGGGGAAGCATGCCGGGTTTACGCCGAGGTCCTGGTGAGGGCCGGGCGGGTGGACGAGGCAATTGCGGTGCTCGAACCTCACCTGAGAGAGCGGCAGTTGCTGTCGGCCCTGGTGGAGATGACCGAGGGGAAGGGACGGGACGAACGGGTCCTGGATCTGCTCGTCCCGATCGCGGAGGAGGTCAGGCGGCATCAGGCCGAAGGACGATCGCACCTACTGTGGAAGGCTTTGGACCTGCAGGCCGCCGTCCTGGAGAGGTCCGGTCGGGTCGACGAGGCGATCCGGATCCTGGGCGCGGACGTGGCCACGCGCCGGTACGGCCCCGAGAACACGGTCGAGTCCTACGCGGAGCTCCTGGCCCGGCATGGACGGATCGAGGAACTGCGTCAGGCGGTTACGGGTGGTCACGAACGCACCGCCCTGCGGCCCCTGGTGAAGGCATTGGAGGACGCGGGGCGAGCACGTGAAGCCGAGACGATGCTTCGCGAATTCGACGACACCTCGAACCACCCGCGCTTCCGTCGATCTTGCCTGATGGAACTGCTGGCCCGGCAACAGCGGTTCGACGAGGCCGTCGAGGCGGTGCGGTCCACGTTCGAGGAGCGTGAGGAGGGCCTTCTGTATTCGGCGGTGCTCATGCTCGCCGAGAACGGACTCCACGAACGGGCACTTCAGCTTTTGGAGGGGTGCAGCGCGGAGTTCGTCGAGGAGAACCTGCACTGGGTTCCCTCCAACCGATGGTGGCTGATGGGGGAGACGGGGCGTTGCCGTGAAGCCATCGCGGAAGTCGAGGCTGTGCCCGAACAGCCTTTCGTTGACCCGGCCACCACGATGGCCTGGCTGCTGGAACAGGACGGCTGCGAGGACGAAGCCATCGACCTGCTCCGCTCTTGTGCCGGCAGGAACGCCGCCACAGCCCTCGCCGGACTCCTGATCAAGCAGGGCCGCCCCGCCGAGGCCCTCGCCGCCATCCCCGGCGTCACCGCCCAACGAGAGGAAGCGCGCCGGCGGCGGGACACCTGAACAGACAGGTGGCACAAGGGTTGGGTACACCGACGAACCGCCTTCGACTCGGGACGAGTTCAACGATGCCTTGTCCGAAACTTCAGGCCGGTCTCGGAGCCGACACGGTTCTCGAATGCGGGAGCCACCGCGAACACCTCTCCGCAAGGCGGGCATTCGCCGTTCCGAAGACGTACGGCAGGCCGCGAGCCAACGAGTTCCACTGATCGCGGATCGCGATCCCGAGAAGTCGTGCACCCAGTGGGGACATCTCCTCCGGTCTGGTCGGCCGTAGCGGTCGGCGGTCGATGTCCCCTCGCTCCCAGTCGCGGATCGCCGAATAGTGACCATAGTCGCCCACCGCGATGGTGACGTCGGCGTCGCTGTGGGGGCAGTGAGCGGCGAAGAACGCGTCGGTGAGGTCGTCGAGGGTCCAGGCCCACGCGAGGTGCCCTTCGAGCGCGAGCATCTCGCGAAGCCAAAGGATGTAGTCCGTCTGCTGGGCGTGCTCGGAAAGATGTGCGTCCGCGAGGGTCGCCATGTGCGCGATCCGGGAGGCGTGCGGGTCAAGGGCGGAGTCGTTTTCGCGATGCCGACGGCCCGCCGCGACGATCTGACCGGCGAGAGACAACGCGGCATCGCGGTCCGGCGGGGCGCCGTCGACGGCCACCGCCCACAACAGGGGAACGGCGGCAAAACTCGCTGCGCACACCCCCTCGTCCAGACACAGCTTGTTCGACAACTCAAGCCAGGTTTGTTCCCGGTTGCCCGGAGTCAGATCCGCGAAGAGCACCGGTATGTCGTCCGCCGGACCCCAGAAGTGATGGAGCTGCGACCAATCGGTTGTCATGGGCTCGATTCAACCAACAACGACTGGGCGGCGCGTGACCAGGTACATCGCGAAGTCACGGTCACGAAGCCGGTGTTCGGGTATGGCAATGCGAGGCTGAGGGTCGGCTCGGCCGTGCGTGTCTCGCCTACTTGCTCGACCAGTGCGGTGACCAACCCGTGTGACCTGCCGGGACGCCGAGACGCTGAGGGTGCCTCCCCCGGATCGGCTTCACTACCCTCGCGGCGGTCCTTACGCCCCGAACCACACGACGACGCGATCGACTTCGACAACGCACGCCCCCTCGCCCGCGCACCAGCGCGAAGAGGTCCTGACATGACCTGTCGCAGCGAAGGTTTGAGCGTCGATGGTCAGCTTTGGTGTTCGGTTTCCAAGCCGCGCCGGGACACGTGAATCGCCGGGCTCGGCATAGGCATCACATTCGGCTGTGGAGTGAGTGGTGAGGTTGTCGGTGGTCGTGTCTAGGGTGTCGGGCCATGGGGTTCTCGGGATCATTCATCGTGGCGCGTGCCGATCGGCCCGTCACGGAGCTGGCGGCGTTGAGGTCGTCGCCCTGTGTCGCGGTCTGGTGGGCGCGGAACGACAGCTGGCAGATCCTGCAGGCACTCCCCGGAGGAGATCCTGACGTATCGATCGTTGCTGAGACGGCTGCCCCGGTACTGGTCTGCCACGTGGTCGACAGCGACTTCGTCACCGTGCAGGCAGCAAGCCCTGGTGGCCTGTCGTGGCAATCCGTGTTGTCTCCCGCCATGGCGCGGGACTACGGCTTCCCCGAGAAGTGGATTGGTGATCCGGACGAAGTGGCCGAGCAGGCAGTTGCCTGGGCTCGGGAGGCCGGGCTCCACCCGACCCCGGCCGAGGTGAGGGCTGCCTTGGTGCAGGAGCGCGACCTCTTCGCCGAGAACTTGGTTTTTCAGCTCTCCCATGCCTTGGGGTTCCGGTTCGACGGTGGGGTGGATCTGCCGAAGGCGCCCTGATCCGACGGCGACCGCGACCGCAGACGCTGCAGGCTCCAGGTGCTCAGGACCGGCTCCAACATGAATGGCAATTAATCACTGGTTGCGAAGCGTGACCACATAGCTCCCATAAGTGTGTTACGTGAGGTCAAAACCGCCGGCTCGACACCCTACGGCGTTTGCGCTAAAGCACCATTCGGCAGGCGTCCGAGCAATGGAGTCGAAGCCCTTGGCGGGGTGTGAACGGGGCTCCGCAGCACACGCATTGCGGCAGTGGGGCCGACTGACCAGACGGCAGTTTCGTGAGCACCAGCGCGTAGGGCGGCGTGCAGTGAAGGACGCCCCGCATGCTGCGGCCGGTGTATCTGGCCACGAACTGTGCGAGCAGCGTGCCGACCGAGTCCAGCTTCTTCTCCACGTGCCCCTTCCGGAACGGGGACGCCTTGTGCGGGGGCTGGAAATCGATCTCCAGGAATCGGCAGGAGGAGCGGGCCAAGGCCGCCGAGCTGACAGCTTTGTCAATCAGGTCGAGGGTGGTGACGAGTGGCTGACCATTCGGCACAACATCTCGTTCGCCCGCCGCCCTGCTTTACAGCTCAGGGCGGCGGGTACAAAAGCCCAGGCAAACCGCGTTGAGAGCCCCGAGGTTTCGGAAACTCCCCTTTAAACTCGGTGGAACCTCACCGCGTCTCTCCAAGAATAGAGAGTCCAGATGAGGTGCCAAACTGAGGTATGCAGCAACGAACCCGGCTAGATCCTGATCCCGTTCTTCTTCGGCACCAGAGACTCCCATCGATCAATGTCGCCTCGCCGTAGGTTTGCGGCGAGGCGAACCGACCCGACAGCGACTGCCTGTCTCTGTGCACTATAGATAACATAAACAATGCATGGCTTCGGTCAATAACAACTTGGCTAGCTTGAGGTTCGCTACGCTGTCATTTCCATGCGCAACCTCCGCAACAAGCCCATCAGCTCGTCAACGATTGCCACGATCCGGTCTTGCTCCGCGCGAGGGGGAAGGGGGATGGGTGTCCGTCTGATAACCTTCTGCGAGACATTCTTCATTGAGCTGCTCGTTCCGGTTGCTTCACGCTCATAATGACTTCGTGCTGACGGGCTCAGGTTGGCGAGGTTGAGATACCTGGGGTTACAGCCATCTACGGGCGAGAGCCGGAGAGTCTTGTCGCTCAGCATCAACCTAGGCGGCGCTCTATCAACAAACACACTCCGCCCAACGAGTTCTGCCGTATTGGCTCGCGAAATCAAGAGGTCGCCCGCTTGAACTTCAAGGTGGGTACGTGGGACTTGGTCGCGTTCGAGCGCCTTGTTTTCCAAGGGTCTAAACTCACCCCAGGAACACGCGCTGACCTTGAGGACACCCCACTCATCGTCGTCCTTTGGCCTGGCTTGGGCGCGGGGGCTCCAGCCTGCTTCGATGCCTGTCAAAACAGCTCCGAAAGGAACCCATTCCCAAGAAGACGGCAGAGGATAGGGATCAGAAAGTCGCTCTCCCTGTCCATTGACCAGATCCGCAGCATCGAGGGCAGACGTTCGCGCACGGGACACCAGATGGGAGGTCAATCCGTCTGATCCTACGCTGCTCGTCAGGCGACCACTGACAGCCAACTCGAATACTGTGCGCTCGACTTCGTTAATGTCCTCGCGGGTTCGGATTAGCTCTTCAGCGCGATCCAGAAGCAAAGGTTCGCGGTCGCGTACGAGAGAAGTGCAAGCGGCGACAGTGACCGCTCGTCGGCGAACTTCGGACTCGTTGACCTCCGCCTCAAATTCATCGATCAATGAGAGGAGGTCTGCGACCCTTTCGACAATGCGGACTTGCTCCGCTCGCTCCGGCAATGCCAGCGGGAACTGGCCAAGATTGGTCCCGTTGATGTTTGATTGCCCAATTGCATCTGTCTTTACGCGTTGCGCCCATGCTCGTCCTGCTGACGAGCCAAGCCACAGATGGACAAAGTCGGGCTCCACGTCAGCGTGGAGACGAACCCGAATGAGATAGGACGCAAAGCTGCATGGGCCTTCGCCGTGAAATACCGCAGACTTGCCAACCAGGGCTGCACTGTTGGTCCGATTGAACAAGATGTCGCCGTCGGCCAGCATCAAGTCTTGAAGCTCGGCTGAAAAGGGCAGATATTTCAGGTTACCGAAGTCCAAACGCTGATTCTGAATGTTACCCATGCGAAGCACGGGTACATCCCCGGATTCAGACGTCTTCAATGACGTACCGTACACGATGCCCGTCGAGATACACCCGAGCATCGTGGTTGCCCACGTGGCAGGCGCGTCAACGCCGATCTGCGGCTGCTCAACACTCGCCAGCTTCTTTGCCGACTTACTGCCCTTGCAGCGCTCGACAACAGAAGACACATACTCTGCGGCATCTTCTACGGAATTTGGTACAAGTTGGCCCGAAATGGCCAAGTCGAGAACGGTGCGCCGGAGTCGCGATACCTGCCCCGGAACCATCAGAAGTTCGT
The DNA here is from genome assembly GCF_009865215.1 of Streptomyces sp. SID3343. Classification (GTDB taxonomy): domain Bacteria; phylum Actinomycetota; class Actinomycetes; order Streptomycetales; family Streptomycetaceae; genus Embleya. The sequence continues at coordinate 39,606 of NZ_WWJX01000141.1, forward strand.
CAAGGCTGTCACACAACGCTACAAGATCGCCATCAATCATTCTGCACCAAAGCCTCGCGAAGAAGACCCGTGAGCTTGCCAACGATATCGCGCGTGCTGGCCTGCTTGGCACGATATGCATCGAGCAGCTCAGTCAGACCTTGCTCCTCGTCACCCTTACGTTTGGGGTTCTTGACATCCAGATTGAAGTTAGAGCTGATCAAGTCGTCGACAGAGGCACGCCAGGAAAATTGACTTTCCGCACGATCGTGCCACCACGCACGCTCAGGATCGAACTCTTTAGACCGAACTGGCTTCGTCTTACTGTAAGCCTTCACGCCATCAGGCAATTGATGCTCGTAGTACCAGACTTCCTTTGTCGGCTCACCCTTGGTGAAGAACAACAAATTGGTGGCGATCGACGTATACGGGGCAAAAACACTGCCCGGCAGTCGCACGATGGTATGCAGGTTGCATTCTTTTAGAAGCTGTTCCTTGATACGTGTCTTCGCGCCCTCGCCGAAGAGCGTGCCATCCGGCAAGACGAGGCCTGCTCGGCCTCCCGGCTTCAACAGCCGCATGATGAGCACCAGGAACAGGTCGGCGGTCTCCCGTGTGCGGACGCTCTGCGGAAAGTTCTGTTCAACCCCCGGCTCCTCGACGCCGCCGAACGGCGGGTTGGTGACGATCACGTCCACGCGGTCGGCCGGACCGTAGTCCCGAAGCGGCCGCGTCAGGGTGTTGGCGCGGCGGATCGCTGTCGGCGCATCGATGCCGTGCAGGATCATGTTCGTCAGACAGAGCAGGTGCGGTAGCTGCTTCTTCTCGATGCCCCGCAACGAGGCCTGCAGGAGGGCTTCGTCGTCGGGCGTCTTCACCTGCCTCCGCAGGTGGTCGATGGTGTTGGCCAGGAAGCCGCCGGTGCCGCAGGCCGGGTCGAGCACGGTCTCGCCGAGCTGGGGGTTCACCATCTCCACGATGAACTGCGTGAGCGCCCTCGGCGTGTAGTACTCACCGGAGTTGCCCGCGCCCTGGAGGTCTTTCAGCAGCTTCTCGTAGAGGTCGTTGAACTGGTGCCGGTCCGCTCGCACCGTGAAGTCAATCGAGTTGATCTTGTTGATCACCTGGCGGAGCAGCGTGCCGCTCTTCATGTAGTTGTAAGAGTCCTCGAAGGCCTCGCGCACGATCAGGGCCCGCGGGTTGGTGCCACTACTCAGCTTGCGCAGCGCCGGGAAGAGGTCGTTGTTGACGAAGTCGTTGAGGCCATCGCCGGTGAGGCCCTCTTCGTCGCCCGCCCAGGCCCGCCACTGGTACCGCGCTGGGATCGCCGGCACGAAGCCGTCGGTCATCAGCTCCAGCTCCTGCTCGGTATCGTCCAGGATCTTCAGGAAGATCATCCAAACGAGCTGGCTGAGGCGCTGCGCATCGCCGTCCACACCCTGGTCTTGCCGCATGACGTCTTGGATGGACTTGATGAGCGTGGACGAAATCACTGCGCCTCCTGGTACAACTGCTGCTCAAGATCACGCACGGCCTTGAAATAGGTCTCGCGGGTTCCGAAGGCTCGTATGAGCTCCAGGGGGCCGCCCATCGAGCGGAAGGGCTCCACTCGCAGCACTCCGATGTCCTCCATCGAGCGCACGCCGGACTCGACGTACTTTTCCAGCAGCGCCTCCAGCACGGAGCGCATCTGGCCCTGGTACTTGCCAAGGTAGCCGTTCGCGTGGACTGCTGCGGTGCGCTGCCGACGCTCGATCGGCTGACGTTTGTAGGCAACATCGAGCGCCATGTCGAATGGATCAAGCGCTAGGCCTGACTGTTCCACCAGATCTTCCAGCGGTATGCCGGCGTCCACCAGCTCGTCGAGAAGAGCCGACCGCTGATCCGCAGCCGACCAAGCGCTCACGAAGGCATCTGCGGTCGGGTACCGCTCCAACAGGCCACGGCGGACGAACTCTTTGAGGTTGGAGGTGAGCGGCTTGCCGTCCGCCCCGAGCATCTGCACCTGTTCGCCGATGATCGTCACGGCCTGGCCGCTGACCACGATCCGCTTGCGACGGGCGTTGCGCTCTCCCGGCCGCTCGACCCACTGCTCCGGACCTTGGTCGTCCTCGCCTTCACCCGCGGTCTCGTCGACGTCGTCCAGCTCTTGCACGGCATCGCTCATGTCGCCGTCGGGCGGCAACTCGTAGACCTTGACCGGATCACCGTCAAAGTCCTTGTCAGCAAACAGCTTGGTGACGTTCTTGAAGTCCATGATCACGAAGAACCACTTGTCGTAGTCCGTCCGCACGCGGGTACCGCGGCCGATCATCTGCTTGAAGTCGGTCATGCTCTCGACGCGGTTGTTCAGCACGATGAGCTTGCAGGTCTGGGCGTCGACGCCAGTCGCGAGGAGCTTGGATGTCGTCGCAATGACCGGGTAGGGCATCTCCGGGTCGATGAAGTTGTCGAGTTCCTGCTTGCCCTGCTGGTCGTCGCCGGTGATCTGCATGACGTAGCGGGAGTCCTTACGGACCTCATCGGCGTTGAGGTTGGCCAGTATCCGGCGCATGCGGTTGGCGTGCGGGATGTCCTGGCAGAAGACAATCGTCTTGGCGTAGCGGTCCGTGCTCTTCAGGTACTCGGTGACGCGCTCGGCAACCCGCTTGTCGCGCTCCGGGAAGACGATCGAGTCGTCGATGTCCTCGCCGGTGTAGTGCCTATCGGGGATCAGCGTCTCGGAGTCGTCGACTTGCCCCTCCTCCGGCCGCCAGCCGAAGGTGTCGACGTCGAGCGCTGTGCGGATGACCTTGTACGGTGCCAGGAAGCCGTCATCGATGCCCTGCTTCAGCGAGTAGGTGTAGAGCGGGTCGCCGAAGTAGTCGCTGTTGCTGACGGTCTTGGTCTCCTTGGGCGTTGCCGTCATGCCCAGCTGAACGGCCGAGCCGAAGTACTCCAGGATGCCGCGCCAGGCACTGTCTTCCCGAGCACTCCCTCGATGGCACTCGTCGACGATGATCAGGTCGAAGAAGTCGGGCGAGAACTGCTTGTAGACGTTGTCGATCTCCTCGGTGCCAGTCACCGCCTGGTACAGGGAGAGGTACAGCTCGAAACTCTTGTCAACGACCTTGCTGCCCCCGCCGTCCGGGTCGTCGGCGTTGGCCACCTTGGATATGGTGCCGCGCGAGGCGCTGAGCTTGGCCATGCGGCCCTTGAACATGGCGAAGTCGTTCATCATGGTCTGGTCGATCAGGATGTTGCGGTCTGCCAGGAAGAGCACGCGGGCCTGACTCTTACCCGGGCTGATTGCCTGGAAGGACTCCATGAACCGCCAGACGATCTGCGCGGCAGTGTAGGTCTTGCCCGTCCCGGTGGCCATGACGAGCAACAGGCGCTTCTGCTCCTTGGCGATCGCTTCCATGGTGCGGTTGACCGCGATCCGCTGGTAGTAGCGCGGGCGGCGTCCCGACCCGTCGTCATGGAACTGCCCCGCGATCACCGGTTCGTCGGCGTCCTCGATGCCCTTCCACCGCTTGTACAGCTGATAGAGGGCTTCAGGCGAGGGGAACTGCTCCAGCGGGATCTCGACCTCGACGTCGGGCCGGCTGCCGGTGCGGTCGTGCCACATGAAGGAGTCGCCGTTGCTGGTGAAGACCGAGGGCACGTCGAGCTGCTCGGCGTACTCGATCGCCTGCTGCATCCCGTCGCCCGGCTCGTGCTTGTTGTCCTTGGCCTCGACCACGGCGATCGGAAGGTCGAGACGCCACTCAAGCAGGTAGTCGACCTTCTTGGGCTTCTTGCGCACACCCTTCTTGCCGACTACCTGGATGCGTCCGGCAGAGAAGTAGTAGTACTCCTCGCGGAGCGACGTCAGGGGCCAACCGGCGGTACTCAGGGCGGGCGTGATGTACCGGGTACGGATCTCCGCCTCGGTCAGCTGGGACTTGTCTGAATCGCTCACGCGGAGATTCTACGGACCACCACCGACAGTCACGAGAATGGCGCACGGCCCGGCGCCGTGGGTACATCGCGGAGCCAGAGCGGAGGCGCACACCCCTGGGGCTGGTTGCCGACTGACCACCAACTCGGTGCCGGCCGCCGGAGGCCATCCTCTATTTTCTCTCTTTGCTTGCGCACTCTCCTTTCTTATGATTATGTTCTCGTTGGAGAGAGGAGGCGCTATGTCTGAGGCAATCGAGGTGGACGCGCAGACCTACCGGTCGCTGGAGTTCGCAGCCCGCATGAGCGGCTGTACGGCGGGCGAGGTAGTGGCACGGCTGGTGGTGGAGGCCAGCATGCCCACCCCTGCTGCGAGGGAGAAAACGGAGCTGCCGGAATCGGACAACAGCGTGACGGTGTACGCGGATTACGAGGGGCGCCGCACGCAGGGCAGCTACGACCCGAGGACGACGCGGATCGACGTCACGTCGGGTCCGCTCAGCGGGCAGAGCTTCAAGACGCCGACGGGTGCGGCCCGCGCCGTGGTGGCGCACTACAAGCCGGGTGTCAGCCCCAACCGCAACGGCTGGTCGTTCTGGGTGCTGGACGACGGCTCCGGGAAGCTCCTGCAGAGCATCCGGGGGACGTCGTGACCAGCGCAGCGGAGCGGCAGTTCCACCGCACCATGGTGCTGTGGGCGTGGAGCGCCTCAAGCGGGAGATCAGGTAAAACGCGACCCGCTTCATGGAGATGGTCGGCGCACTGGGCGGTACCGAAGCCGCCCGCCAGTTACTGCGCGGGCGCGACGCTTCGGACGGCTTCACCACCCTCTGGGAGCACGGGCGGCTGGAAATGAGCGTCGAGGCGTTCGTGCTGCTGCCGAGGTACCAGGGACTGTTCACCGAGGAGTAGCTGGAGACCGCCCGGCGGCTGCGCGAGCGCCGATTCGACGTCGAGCGGTTTCTGCGCGCATCCACACAAGCCCCCCGGCGTGGGTCGCGTCGGACCCATCCCAGACTGGCTGATCCATGCCCGCCACCTGCGTCTTCTGCGGCTCCGCCGACACCCTAACCGGCGAGCATGTGCTCGGGGACTGGCTGAGCAAGATTGGCCTTGATCCCGTGCCACACCGCGCTCACGGCCATGCTGGTATCGCCTGGAGAGGACCGAGACAAGGGCTACGGGCTCCCAGCCCTCGGAGTACCGAGAGCTGTATGTCCTGCGCTACGAGGCTCGCCCGCCTTCCGCCAGCCGGTTCTGGATCGGGCGTACGAAGGCGTGCGCGGCTGGTCGTGCGGGTGACGCCGCTGGCGGTATGCATCGATGCTCTGCCTGAACCTGACCAGCCGAAGGGCTATGCCATGACCGTCGTGCTCGGGCAGCTTGTGCTGTATGGAGTGCGGTTAACGACACCAAGCCTCAAGGTCCGCGTGTCCATTCGGCTGCTTCAGTTCTGGCCGCCAGAGGGGCCAGTCACCTGGCCGAGCGGGACGCCCCTACACGATGACGGGTTCCTGGACTTCGCCGAGGGCAAGGACTTCCGCTCGACCGAGCAGCACATCGAGCTGCAACCCTGGCAGCCGGCGACTGAGCTGACGCCGAGCCTGGATGCAGGTGGCGTGGTCGAGCTGCCGACGATCTGCGGCAAGCCCGTCGTGTACTACCCTGCCGCACTCGTCGGCGAGGCGAAGCACGATCGGTTCTACGCCTTTGGGGCGGCGTGCGAGTGCCCATGGCCTACCTGATCCACACCGAGCCGGATGGCGCCCATTGCAGGGGGCCGCGAGCAACGTAGAAGGCATCTCAGAGCTATACGAGGCACCCGGGTGAGGAGCCCGAGATTGAGGACGATGATGGCAGCTTCTGGTGCAAACGGCTGCCGAGCCAACCCAGCGGAAGATGGAGCCGTTATGCGTCGTAAATTCTCCGCCAAGGTCGCCACTATCGGGGTGACCCGCACCAAGCTCGCCGTCGAGGACGAGCTGGAGTGGCTGTTCCGCGAGCAGCCCACCGAGGACTACGGCATTGACGCGCATGCCGAGGTTGTCGACGGCGAGGACGTCCGTGGTCGGCTGCTGGCGCTGCAGATCAAGAGCGGCGCGAGCTGGTTCAAGGACACCGGGCCAGGCGGCTGGTGGTTCCGGCCGGACGCCGAACACGTGGCTTACTGGCTCAACCACTCTTTGCCGGTGGCCGTGGTGCTGTACCACCCGGAGACTCAGCGCTGCCACTGGCAGTTGGTGAATCGCCAGACGCTCCAAGAGACGTCCAAGGGCGGCTGGAAGCTGCTTGTGCCGGAAGCCCAGATGCTGGATGCGAGTGCCCGAAAGACCCTGCGGAAGGCTGCCGAGGGCGACCCATACGAGCTGCGTATCCGTGAACTACAGCTGGCCAAGCCCTGGATGGAGCTGCTGGCCGGCGGCAAGCGATTGGTGGTGGAAATGGAGGAGTGGGTCAACAAGAGTTCAGGGCGAGGCGACATCTCACTGGGTGTAGATACCGAAGACGGCAAGGAACTCGAGAAGTTGGCCAGTTGGGGCGTGTTCCTCGGCTTCGCCGGCTACGCCGAGGTGGTGCCGAAGCTGTTCGCGTGGGCTGACGCCCACGTGCACCCGGAGACGTACGACGGGACAGAGTATCTCCAGTACAGAGCAGACTGCTGTATTTGGGCCGACGAGTACGAGCCCTTCGCAGAAGTGCCGTTCGAGGAATGGAAACGGGGTCTGGATACGGAACGTATTCGGCCGTACCGAAATGGTGGCGGCGAGGTCGACTTCTACCGGCTTGAACTGACGCTCAACGAGCTAGGCAAGGCCTTCCTGGTGGTGGATAGATTTGGGGCGGAAGGTGGGAGGTTGCCCATTGGGTAGTCTCCCGAGTCCACGGCAAGGCACCGAGAAGGTTGCTGGGTATTTCTCGGCACGGCGAAGACGTCCTCAAGCGGATCACACAGGACGACTACCGGCCTCCTAAGGGCTTGCAGATGATTAACACGCCGGTTTGATCTTCATTCGGATTGGCTGCCTGCGCGAGTACGCGATCGTGGAGGTGGGCCAGTTCGGCGGGTGGGGCTGTTGCGGATGGGATGGCGGTCCCGTGTCGGTCGAGCGATTTCCTGATCTTGTGGAAGGTGCGGTGCACGGCGGCTCGGCTGCTGCCGAACAGCACGGCGAGGGGTTCCGCGGGAAGACCGAGCCGCACGTGGAGCACGGCGGCCAGGACCTGGTCGGGGAAGGGGAGTTTGGGCGGGCGGGGCCCATCCCGGTGCCGGGATGCATGTCGTGAAGGGCGGCCGGTTCGGCAGTCAGAATGTCCAGTTGAGACCGGGGCGTTCCGGTCAGTGCGGGATTGGACAAGGCGTTCCGGTCCCATTCCGCAGCCGGGAGTTCATCCCCGGCCGTGGTGGCGGCGCCCGCCAGTTCCAGTCGCCGTGGAAGGTGTGTCGGGTCAGGGGCAATGCGGCCATGTCGGCGTCGCCGATTTTGACGCCGGTCGGATATGTGCCGGTGTCAAGTTCGGCGTGGACGGTGAGGCCGCCGCGGCTGGTGGTCGCGGCGATGGTCCGCACGATGACATCGTGGCTGGTCAGCGGGCGGCCGCGCCAGTTCATGGTGATGTGGGAGAACAGCCGCTTGTTCCACTTCGAGGTGCCCGGCGGCAGGTGGCATACGGTGATCGTCAGCCCGGTCTCGGCGGCCAGGGCTGCCACTTCGATCTTCCAGGCTCGGGTCCGATAGCCGTTGGAGCCACCGGCGTCGGCGGTGATCAGCAGCTTCGTCGCGGCCGGGTGGGTGTCCCGGCCCCGGCCGTGCCACCAGCGGCGGATCGAGGCGACCGCGAACGCGGCGGTGTCGCGGTCACAGCCCACGTTCACCCAGCCGGCATTGGTCGCGACGTCGTGGATCCCGTACGGAACAACCTTGCCGAGCAGACCTTCACCGGCTTGCCTGCGGGCTGCCACTCCCGGCCACTGTTCTTGAATTTCGCCGACGAGTTCCCTCTTCTTGGTGTCCACGCTGATCACCGGCTGGTCGGCGTCCCGGTGCCCGCGGGCCTGCTCGTTGAGGTACCGGAACTGTTCGTCCCGGTCCGGGCGCTGCTTCCCTTCCAGGGTCTTGACGTTGCCCTGCAGGCTGAAGCCCTACTCCCGCAGCAGGTCTGCGACGGTGTCGGCCGATATCCGGTGGCCCTGCCCGGTGAGCGCGGCGGCCAGCCGGCGGGTGGACTTCGTCGTCCACCGCAACGGCGACATCGGATCACCCCGCACATCCGGCTCCACCAGCGTCAACAGCGCCGACCGCACACCCGGGTCCGGATCGACCACCCGCTTGCGGCCTCCGTCCGCGCGGCGCACCCGCCCCAACGGAGTCCCGCCCGACTCCAACTCGGCCCCACCTTTCGAAACGGTCGCCTCGCTGGCGCCCGCCGCCCGGGCCACCGCCCGAATCCCGCCATGTCCCAGGGTCCGGGCTTCCGCCCCTATCGCCAGACGACGTTGCCGCTCGTCCAGGTGTGGGAGCAACACCGAAAATTTTCCCGCGAGTTGAGATCGCGTCCCCTCTGATATGCCCATACCAGATCAACGAGCCTCGGAGCAGGAAGCAACACGTTAATCATCTGCAAGCCCTTAGTTGAGGCATAGGGCGCTCAGCCGCGCTCGGATCGGAATGCCCCGTCGCTCAAACGAGTGTGTAGCCGTCAATATTGCCCTCGTAGATTCTGACCTAAAGCTTGTGGCATGAAGCGCCTACATAAGCGCAGCGAACGCGGCCCTCCGGACGAGCGAATGCGCCCCCTTCCTATATCGAGAGGCGACACTATGCGCATACTCCTCGACCCCTCTGCCAAGACCGCCGACCGTCCCGGACTGCAAGCGATGCTCGGCTTCATCGGTGAACTGGGTGCCATCAGCTACCTCATCGTGGACAAGATTGACCGGCTCGCCCGCAACTGTGAAGACGACGTGCTGATCTACATGGCCGTACGCAAGGCCGAAGCACAGTTAGTCTCTTGAACATCGACAAGACACCCTCGGGCAAGCTCCTGCACGGGATCATGGCCGGCATCGCCGAGTTTTACTCCGCCAACCTGGCCTCAGAGGCCAAGAAGGGTATGCGGCAGAAGGTCAAGTCCGGCGGTACGCCGGGCCACGCGCCTCTCGGCTACCGCAACGTCCCGTGAACGCATCGACTGGCGCGAGATTCGTACTGTCGCCGTCGATCCCGAGCGAGCACCGCTCATCCAGTGGACGTTCAGCGCATACGCCACCGGAGCTTGGACTATGCGCCGGCTCACCGACGAGCTCAACCGTCGAGAGCTGCGCATCCTGGCCACGAAGAAGCTCTCGGAACGCCCGTTGTGCTACCAGCACATCGACAAGATGCTCGTCAATCGCTACCACACCGGCTTCGTCGGGTACGAGGGCGTCTGGTACGACGACCGGCATCCGGCGCTCATCGACACTGTGACCTTCGAGCAGGTACAAGCCGTTCGGACCGCTCGCGCTGCGGCGCGGGAGAAGGTCCAGAAGCACCCGCACCACCTCAAGGGCTCGATCTTCTGCGGTCGGTGCCGTGGTCGGTTCGGTGTCACGAACGCACGTAATCGCTGGGGCACGATCTACCTGTACTTCTACTGCCTCGGCCGCGCCAAGAGGAAGGACTGCACCCGGTCAACGATCCTGATCGCTGACGTCGAGGTGGCCGTCGCGGACTACTGGTCCCGCGCCCAGCTCACCGAAACCCGCATCGCGGCCATCCGCGAGCAGGTCATGGCCGCGCTCGTCGGCCGACAGCACATCAACCGAGCCGAACTCGACCGACGGGAGAAGCGCCGGAAGACATTGCAGAACGAACAGCTCAAGCTGATCGAGATGCGCTACGCCGACGCCATCTCGCTCGAACATCCGAAGTCTGAGCAGGAACGCATCACCCGCGAGCTTGCCCAAGCACAGCAGGTCATCGACCAGTGCTCGACCGAGATCGAGGCTGTCATGAAGGTGGTCGAGGAGGCGCTACTGCTCTGCGCCAACGCGCATCGGCTGTACCTCGGCGCTCCGCCCGACGTCCGCCGACAGCTCAACCAAGCCTTCTTCGCCCGCCTCTGGATCATGGACGACCAAGTGCAGGGCGCAGACCTCACCGAAGGCTTCGCCCACCTTCTCGCCTCCGACCTTCCGGCAGGGCCGGCAGAGCCGAAGGACGCGAAGAGACGAAGATCGAAACCCGCGCGCGTTCCGCCAAGGGGTGCGGGCGACCCACTGGCGCGCAACGCGCCAATCTGGAACCAGGGCGGCCTAGGGGCGCCATAGAGGGTCCGAACGGCCCACTTCCCGCCGATACGACAAACCCCGGACCCAACCGGGACCGGGGTTCAAACATGACCGTTTTGGTGTCCGAGGGGGGACTTGAACCCCCAAGCCCTTTCGGGCACTAGCACCTCAAGCTAGCGCGTCTGCCAATTCCGCCACCCGGACTGGGTGGTCGACCGCGTTTTTGCGCTGCGGCGACGTGGAGAACCATATCAAACATCCAGGTGAGGGCTTACCCGGTGGGGTCGGGGGGTACGGGGCAGCCCGTTACGGAGGTGGCTTGGCTGTGGAGGGCGTGTAGGACTTGGGTGCGGGTGAGGCGGCCGGAGAGGACGTCCATTTGGCGGCCGTCTTCCAGGGCTACGAAGTTTTCGGCCAGGAGGCGGGCGTTGTCGGTCAGGTGGAAGTGGCCTTGGGCTTGGCCGAGGACGAAGACGCCGTAGTAGACGGCGATTTGGCGTTCGCCGAGGGTGTTGTCCAGGGCTGCTACGCGGGGGTCGCGCAGGCTCATGGGCCAGAATTCGAAGAGAAGGCGGGGGAGGGTGTCCTCCGGGCCGGTGGCGACGCCCGAGGAGATGACGGTGCGTAGGCGGTCGCGGGCGTCGGTGAGGAGGTCGACGGCTTCTTCGCGTTGGCGGCAGAAGCGGTCGATCGCGTTGCGGTAGGTCTCCTGGAGGAGGTCGTCGACCGCGTCGTAGTAGTACAGGACGGCGCCCGAGGTCAGGCCCGCCTCGTCGGCGATGTCGCGGAGGCGCAGGTCGGCGAGGCCGCGGCTGAGGACGGCGCGTTCGGTTGCCGCGGCGATCTGGGCTCGGCGGCCTTGTTGGTCCTTGCGTCTGGCCATGGCGTTGATTGTGCCCTGTTGGGGTGGGGTGCCCTTGGTGGGGCTCGGGT